>RFHN01000165.1 GCA_003695835.1 Armatimonadota bacterium | reverse complement strand
TCGAATCCATGCCGCGCGGAGGCGGAAGCGACCACGTCCCGTTCAACCAAGCAGGCGTTCCGGGATTTTTCTGGGTCGAGACCGGCGTCGCCAACTACACCTACGTCCACCATACGCAGCACGACAACATCTCGGCTGCGATTCATCCTTACCTCTTTCAATCCAGCGTCGCGGCCGCCGTAACGGCGTACAATCTCGCCTGTGCCGACACGCTTTTGCCGCGACAGGGCGGATAGTGAGGGGCTAACAGCGGTCCGCTTCCGGTATCCTTAACAAACGGTGCACCAACCGGAGCGGACCGCCCAAACTTCCCCCTTCCCGACGCCCTTCTCCGTCGGTCCCGTTCGCGTTGATCCGCCTGTCTTGCTGGCGCCGATGGAGGACGTAACAAGCGCGCCGTTTCGCCGCATCTGCAAGCGAATCGCCGGCCCAGGGCTTGTCTTCACCGAGTTCGTATCCGCCATGGCGCACCACCACAACCCGCGCCGAGCGATCGAAAAGATGAAACTGTACGATGACGAGCGGCCCGTCGGCATCCAGATCTTCGGCGGCGACCCGAATGTGATGGCCGAGGCTGCGCGCACCTGTGAAGAAATGGGCGCCGATTTGGTGGACATCAACATGGGTTGTTGGGTTCCCAAGGTGTGCCGAACCGGCGCGGGCGCTGCGCTGCTGAAAGACCCTGACCTTGCGGTCCGGATCGTTCGAAGCGTGGTTCGCGCGGTGGGCGTTCCCGTGTCGGTGAAGGTGCGCGCCGGATGGACGTGGGACCTCTTCGCCGCCCCCGATCTCGCGCGGCGCTTCCAGGACGAGGGCGCGGCGATGGTGACTCTCCATGCCCGGTTCGCGAAACAAGGGTTCGAGGGACAGGCGAACTGGCGCTTGATCGAGGCGATGCGAAAAGCGATCCAGATTCCCCTCGTCGGGAACGGCGATGTGAAGTCGGCTCAAGATGCGCTGCGCATGTTCCGAGAAACAGGCTGCGATGGTGTCATGGTCGGGCGCGCGGCTATTTCGAACCCCTGGCGGTTGCGATCCATCGTTGCAGGCGTCAAGGGAGACCCGGATCCGGGCGAGCCGAGTTTCGACGAGCGTTGCGAAGTCGCTCTCGAGCATCTTCGAGCGATGATTGAGGAACAGCGCCAGGCGCCGCGGGGCCGATTCGATCCGGAGATCGTCGCCGTGCGTAAAATGCGAGGCTTGCTGCCCCTCTACATCAAATGCGTCCCGGGTTCAGCCAAGGCGAGACTCGCTCTCTCCCGCGCAGAATCGTACAAAGAGGTCGCTGAGATCTTGGGACGCCTTCGTGAAGAGCAGGAGCCCTCCGCGGACGCCGTGGCAAGATAACCCCCAGAGGTACACTTTGACCTTCGGAGGCTGAAACGGTCACCGAAAAGGAGGATTTCATGAAGAGAACAGTTTTGACTTTGCTCGCCGCATTCGCGGCGTTTTCCGCCGTGGCTCAAGAGGGCATGATGGACCCCACCCCGCCGAAGGAAGTCGCGAATCTTCAGTTCATGGTCGGGAAGTGGGAGGCCACTTTGAAGATGTTTGATCCGAGCGGGGCCGTCTCCGAGTCGAAGGCGACTGCAGACAACCGAATGGTAATGGGAGGACGTTTCCTTCAGATTACGCAGAAGATGTCTTTTGAAGGCATGGAAATCGAAGGCATGATGCTCACTACGTATGATGCCGAAACCGGCAAATATGTGGCGTGGTGGTACGACCAACTGGGCGCCCGACCCGTCGAGAGCGAGGGCACCTACTCTGACGGAAAGTTCGTCTTCGTGAGCAAGCCCTACTCCATGCCAGGAATGGGCGAGGCAACCTTCCGTTCCACCTTCGAGCGACTCCCGGACGGACGTTTTCGGTTCTTGCTCGAGATGAAGGCCGGGGGCGGCGACTGGACGACGATGATGGACGGCGCCTTCAAGCGCGTCAGCTGATTCGTCCAGCGACGGCACAAGAACCGAAGAGGGCGCGGATACCGCGCCCTTCTTCGTTTGGTCGGGAGGGTGGCAAGCTAAGGCTTAGCCGATCGTCCAACGCACGAGGTCGAACCGTCCACCCCAAGAGATATACGTGACCCCGCGGTCGTGGACTCCGATGCGGACTCGCACCGCGCCCGTACCCGTCTCGACGAATTGAGCCGGGTTCGACAGAGACACCTGAATCGAGGTGTCGGTCCCTTGCCCGGTTCGTTCGTCTACGGTGACCCATGTACCGGTCTGGAAGTTGAACGCTTCCACTCTCATGAGCGTCGGCGCGCCGGATGTAGCCATCTCAACCGTCAACGTCAGACTGCTGGGCGTCTCCGTGGGAGAGGTGCCTTCGACCACGATCTCGACGGAAGCCGCCGCAATTTCGGTCGGGCGCCGCGCTTCGACGTTGACATACGCGTCGTCGCTGTCGAACAGGTCGGAGAGATTGCCGCTCTGGAGCGCGCCTCTCGTTACCGTGAACGCCGTCGGTAGGATGACGTTGTTGGTACACGTCTCGTTCTTGTAAACGAAGACCGTGTTCGAGCTTTGATTGGCGATTCCGATCTCGGGATCTCCGTCGCCGTCCAAATCGGCGGCTTCGACATCCTCGGGTTGAGAGCCGGTGGAGAGCATCATCGGCGCGCCGAAGATGCCCGCGCCGTTGTTCGCCATCACCGCCAGCTGATTGGAGGTCTCGTTCGCCACGACCGCGTCCGCGTCGCCGTCACAATCGAGATCGGCGAGGGCCAGATGCGCCGGATCCACTCCGCCAGTGTTGTAGTTGAACGGACCCGTGAACCCGGTGCCCTGGCTCAGGAAGACCGTCAGGAAGTTCTGTCCGTTCCCGTTGACGGCAACCGCGATGTCGGCTCGACCGTCGGCATTCAGGTCTTGGACGCGAAGCGACTCCGGACGGACGGATGCCCCGACGGAGAGGTCCGCGCCTCGCGTGAAGACACCGGCGCCGTTGTTGAAGAGAGTGCTCACATTTCGGCTGTCGTGATTCGACGCGGCGATGTCCATGTCGCCGTCGCCGTCCAGGTCGCCGATTCCCACACCGCGTACGTCGAGGTTGACGGCGTAGCTTGTGGAACTGAACGTGCCTCCCTGGTTCAGCAGCACGCTCACGGAGTTTCCGTCGCGATTCGCAACCGCGAAGTCGGGCCGGCCGTCGCCGTTGAGGTCGGCCGTATCAATGCCGATAGGGTTGGCGCCCGTCCCTACGTTCGCGCCAAGCGAGAACGCCCCTGCGCCGTTGTTGATGAGAAAACGGACAGAGTTGACGTTGTGCAAGGTCACTGCGATGTCCATATCGCCGTCTCCATCAATGTCGGCTGCGGCGAGGTCATCGGGGCCCGTGCCGTTCCCCATCTGGTAGGCGACGCCCGCGCCGAAAGCGCCGCTGCCCGTGTTCAGGAAGACGACTACTTTGTCGGGGGCGTCGCTGGACACCGCCATGTCGGCGAGGCCGTCGCCGTTGAAGTCGGCGAAGGCGATTCCATCGGGTCGGTTCCCTGGCGCATAGGATGCGGGACCGGAGAAGGTGAATTGCGCGGATGCGGCAAGCGGTATCGAGAGATAGGCCGCGAACAGCGCAAGACGAAGTTTGTTCTGTTTCATTAGGTTCCTCCTTTGTGTTGTGGAGTCGGAGCCTTGGCTCCGTCTCTACACACATGAGGCGGCGGGCGCACCGCGTGATACGTACGGCGGCAACGACCCTGCTCTATCGTTCATTTTTCGTTGTGAGATAGTAGGCGCGCGCGCACCCAACCTAAACGAAGGGATTCGAGCGGCTTCCCGGTTCTAACCTAAAGAGGACGCCACGCCGATCACGAACCGGGTGAAGTTGAGACGCAAGCCGATCTCGCCGTCATACTCGGGATTCCGGCCGTCTACGTTGTCGCCGTAGATGTCGAAAGCTGCGCGGATCGTCTCAGGGGACCTCGTTCCGCCCACCTCGAACGCCGCAGCCACCGCCGCGGTGCACATGGGAGCCGCGAACGAAGTGCCGGACCAAACGGCCCATTTCCCGTTCCAGTAGTAGCTCCGAATGCCCGTTGCCGGCGCGCAGTGATCCACAGAAGAGTCCCAGTTTGCGAACGGGGCCTTGATGTCGTTTTCGTCCACGCCCGTCACGCTGATGCAGTCGCTGATACCTGCAGGGAAGAAGCGTGCCCTTAAACCGTTGTTCCCAGCCGCCGCGACAATGGAGATCGAGTGCTCGACCGAAACGTAATCCACCATTTCGCTCATCGCTGGGATGCGCTGGAGGGAGCCAAGGCTGATGTTGATGACGTTCGCGCCCGTCTGTACGGCAAAGGCAAGCCCCTTGACCAACGTCCACGCTGTCCCAATGCCGTCGCTGTCAGCCACGCGAGCGACGATGAACTTGGAGTGCGGCGCCAACTGGGCCACGACGCCCGTCACCATCGTTCCATGTCCTGCGCCTTCGTCCGGATCGCCATTGCCGCTCGTATCCTGATTTCGCGGAAGGTCGTAACCCGGGTCGTCGCCCTCGACCGCGTTGTACGAGGCGCGGACGCGCGCCCAGAGTTGAGGCAGGTGGGGCGAAAGGCCGGTATCCAAGATCGCGACGCGAATCTCGCGGGTAGGGAACGGCGTGAGGGGAGGGAGCCACCGGATCTGGTTCAAGAGGTTGCGATTCATTTCATAGAACTCGTTGTCGTTGCCAATGGCTCCGATGACGTTCGCCTTGCCCGCTCCGGAGTGCTCGGGCATCTCCACGGTCAGGTTGTCCTCCGCCCAAACGATGCGCTGATCGAGCTGCATCTGCTGCTGAGTGACGTGGGGATCCCTCTTGCCCGGCACCTCATACAGGAAGAACAATCCGCCCGGGGCGCCGTCGCGATAAATCACATCATAGTCTTGGGCGATCTGTTGCGGGTCAACGCCTGGCCGAAGCCGGACGATCAGTTCGCCATACGCCAAGGCCGACCACGACAGGGCCAGACCAATCCACACGAGCAAGAGTCGTTTCATTTTCGTTGATTTCCTTTCTTAAGTGTACTGCAAAATCGCTTCTGATACCCACCCGTTAAATAAAATGGCGCGTAATAGTACGGGTGGCCGAACCTCTCTCGGACCGCATCGCGAGCGCGCGACACCGCCTGTCTGACCGGTTCACCGGCCAACAGCCGAGGGTAGAGCGCATCCGCGAAGGCTATGCCGGCGGCATCATCGAGCTGCCACTGGGACGAGAGCGTCCAGGCCGCGCCCCGTGCGAGGAACGCCCGTGTCAGTCCGTCCGGCTCATCCGACGCCCACAAGCTCGCTCGCCCGCTGTCGCACGTGGCGAGGATGGCTGCGCCGACCTGTAGGCCCGAATTCGCGATCTCGGCTGCCAGCACGATGCCGTCGTCGAACTCGACCCAACTGAACATCGGATTCTCGCGACTGGAGGTGGCGTGGCCGGCGACGTGGATGAGATCGAACTCCCCATTCTCAAGAACCTGCTCCGCCTCGGCACGGCTACGACAAAGGACCGCGCCTGGAATCGAACGGAGCAACGCTTCCACCTCCTCCCGCGCGGCCGGCAAGTCCGCCGAGCGCCCGAGCCAAAGGCAAACGCGAGGCTTCCGCGGAAGCGGAGACAGCACGGACAGAGCTGAGAACGCAGGCGAGGGGAGAACCACGACTTCTTCCCCACCGCACACGGAAGACAGTAATGTCCAAGGAACGCTCCAAAACTTGCCTGTTGGCGCGACCGAAGTCCACTCCCGCTGCCAGCCAATTGCCGTAGCCAGATCGGCCGCGCGGGCGAGGCAGGGCCGCGGATCGGCGCTTGAGACTACGACCGGTTGCGCCAAGTCGAAGAGCAACCAATCCAGCAGCTCCAAGAGCTCCCGCTCTGCCATCGGACACGAGAACGCCTGCCCTTCACGAATCCAGTAGCAGCGCTCGCGCCCGGATACCAGGATCGAGCAGTCGGCGCCGTCCGTCACGGCTTCCGACAACCCGGTCTCCACCTCCGCAAGAAGCGCGAGAATCTCTCGTGAGACGGATGGAGCCACCGCCACGGCAACACCGCGAGCGCCGGGGCCGAAATCCGACTGGCGAAGAAGCCGCGCCCGCAACTCCCGCAATCGAGCGACTGCGGAGGCGCTCAGCTTGGCGCGCCCGGCGAGTATCTCGTCCAGAAGCGCGACGCTGCGAGAGCGCCGCACAACCCGTAGGGCCTCTTGGATATCTTGTGTGCGACCCCGCTCGAGCAGAAGGTCCAGGTACTCGCGCAGAGCCGCTTCTTTGTCACGAAGGAACGCCGCCTTGGCCACCGTGGACGAAAGCATCGCCCGGCTCTCGAGCATCGCGTCGAACATTCTGCGATAGTAGGCGAGCGGCCGTTTAGCGAATCTTGCGGACAGCCATTCGAGTCGCCACCGGTCGTGCACGAAGACTCGCCGGCGCGCCAGTTTCTTGGCTCTGTCGAGTGCGTCTTTCGAACCCAACTCCGCGGCAAGCAAGTTCGCCTGGAACTCGAATGCGGAGGATGGGCACCGCTTCAACAGTCTCAGCGCGGCCCGTACAAGCCGCTTCGCTTCCTCTGCGCTCCCACTCTTCTGCGCCGCATCGGCCAGAGCGACTGTCGCAGCGGCCTCCCACGGATTATTACCAACTTTCCGATACAAATCGCGCGCCTTCGTGAGCCACCGCCGTGCAGCCCGCGCGTCGCCAGTCGCAAGGCTGGCAAGCCCCAAACCGTAGTAGCAATTCGCCCTGTTCAAAGGCAGATTCCGGAGGGCCTTTCGCCGGAGGGCGCTTTCGTAGGTCTCCGTGGCCTCTCGCGCGAGGTTCAAGTGTAGCAGCATGTCTCCAAGAAACTCTTCCCCTCGCGCGGCATCCGAGTCCGATGTGGACTCCAAGCTTGCCAGCAGTTCGCGCAAACGGATCCATGCCCGATCGGGCCGTCCCGCTCTTGCCTCTGCCTGCCACCGGTTCACCGCAGCGAGTTGGGCGTAGTACTTCGCCCCCGCATCTCGGAAGGCGCGCTCGGCGAGCCCCGCTTGCTCACGGGCTTTCCCAGGATCGCCCCCATACAACTCGCAGGCCGATAATCCTAAGCGAGCTGCCGCGGCAAGCAGATTCGATTGTTTCTCGAGAGACGGAATCGCCGACTCGTACTCGCGCTTGGCTTCTTCGTATCTGTCCTGCCAGAGCAATGCGTTCCCGAGGTTGAGTCGGAGTCGCGCCGCCGCGTCCGTCTCGCCCAGCTTCTGCAATCTGGCAAGAAGGCGGCGCCCCAGTTTGATCGCGCGCATTGCTTCTCCCGCGCGGGCGTAAGCGTCCACCGCTCCGAGCGCCAGAAGAGCGGATTCCCGCGCATCCTTCGAGGACTCCGCTGCTCGGAGGCTCGCTTCGGCTGCCTGCTTCCAACGCCCGCGAATTCTCTCTCCGAGGCTCTTTAGCCGGTAGGCCTGTCCTGCGTCGCCTGTCGCGCTCAGAAACGTTCTCCACCAGCGTGCCACGCCCAGAGCGGCGGCGGGATCTTTCGCAGACAGTGCGATGGAAGCTTCGACGAGATCCTTCGACGACGCGGTGTTGCTCAAGGCTCGCGCGAGGGTCTGTCGCACCTCTGCGGCGCTCGTAGCGCGGGCCACTCGTCGTACAGCGGTGAGCGGCTTCACCTCACTCCGATTCCTCGACGGGCGGCACCTCGATTTCGCGGAACGGGCTCTTGAGGACAAACCCGCTCTGCTTGAGAGAGCGCACGG
>RFHN01000164.1 GCA_003695835.1 Armatimonadota bacterium | reverse complement strand
GTGCGGTTCAGCAGGGGGTCAGAGCACTCGAATCTCGCCTGAGTGAGGGCGGCGGTGTGTTCGTGCACCCGGAAGTTGCGCACGGTGGCGTTTCTCCCCTGTACCGCGACATACCGCGCACCGCGCCGGATTGGGCTCCGGTGACGGGACACTCCGGCCTCGTACCGGTGCTCGATCGTGTTCGACATCTCCCAGCAGAAGTCAGCCTCCCCTTCTTGGTACGCCTCGAACCCGTTCAGACGCAGAATTCCGGGTTGCTTCGCCTCGATTTCGTACTCCCAGAAGCCGACGGTCATCTCCCCTAGGTCCAGGACCACCTGCGTCTCGTCTGTACCGAGCTCGAACGATGCCGGATCGGCGATTTCGATGGCCCGCACAGGTTTCGCGTAGGCGGTCATCGGAAAGGGCGCGCCCTCGCGAAGGTCGGCGACGACCTCGGGAGCTGGGCGCTGGACCCTTGGATGCGTGCGCCAGGCGGAAATGGGCGAAGTCAAGAGCGGTTCGACGGCATCGTGATCTTCAAACGGCCCCGCTACGAGTACCTCGCTCTCTCCCTCAAGCGGAAGGCCCGGGAACGACGCGTTCAAATGCCACTCGTGGAAGAAGCCGCTCACGTCGAGCACCAGGAAGTTCTCTCCGGCTTTTGCCTGCCCAGCGAGGCCGCAGCCGTTCTCGAATCGAGAGTTCGTGCTTTCCACCTCGGCGAGCGGCTCGCCGTTCAAAAAACCCTTGGGCCGAACCCAAAACCAGGTGCCAGGCAGGTCGAGATGAAAGGGTTGGGAATGTTTCACGTGAAACACAAGCCCGACGGCGCCCCAGATCTGCTTGGGCGCAGCGGCAGTGTAACCGGGCAGAAGCATCTCCCGCAAGGCAATGGAGAGCACAGCGTCTGGAGGGCGGACGATTCGAGCCTCAACGAGGCCGACCGGCTCGATGACACGGCCCACCTCCAGCAGAATCGGCGCAGGTTCGGGCACGCGCCGATCCTCGACGATCTCCGCGTATCCCCAGCTCGCTGCATCCGTGGGGGGCTGGACAAACTCCTGCCAAGCCTGCTGACAAGCAATCCGGAACCGCCGGTCACCAAAGAGTGGGCTTTTGCGGCATCTCCACTGCTCGTCCGTCGCGACGGCGACTTCGCCGTTGATCTCAATCTCGCCCCACAATCCCGCTACCGACTCCAGATTCTGAAACGTAGCGATTCCGGTCGCGTGAACTAGAACGCGCATCACATTCTCGCCTTCTCTAACCAGGGACGAAACGTCGTACTCGTCGAAGTACGCCCTGTTTGGGAACGAGCGGTTCGGACCGTAGCCGACCCATTGCCCATTCAGCCACACGTTGTATCGCGTGTCCGCGGTGACCCGTAGGGAGGCAGATTCAGTCGAGCCAGCGCGAAAGGCCCGTTCGAATTCGACCCATTGGCACCAGTCCCTCCGTGAATCGCGGCCGACCCAGATCCATTCAGCCTTGGGCATGGCTTAGATTACACCGATTGTTGCGTGGTATGCTCGCCGCGTGCCGCCAATCGTCGAGGTTCAGGGACTAACCAAGGTGTTCCGCGTCGTGAAGAAGCAGCCTGGGGTTGTCGGCGCCTTCCGATCCCTGTTTCGGCGAGAGTATCGCGAAATCACGGCCGTGGATCACATCTCCTTCACGATCGAAGCGGGCGAGCGAGTTGGGTTTCTCGGCCCAAACGGCGCGGGGAAGACAACCACGCTCAAAGTGCTCAGCGGCATCCTGTTTCCGACCAGCGGCAGCGCGTCGGTGCTCGGATTCAACCCGACTGATCGGAACCCTCAGATGCTCCGCCAGCTCTCCCTCGTCATGGGAAACAAAATGCAGCTGTGGTGGGATTTGCCCGCGTGGGATGGGTTCCTCGTCCTGAAGGAGATTTACGACGTACCGGACAGCGAGTTCACGAGGCGCGTTGAGGGGCTAGTCGAGGCGCTGGAGATTACTGACAAGGTCCACACTCAGGTGAGAAGACTCAGCCTTGGGGAGCGAATGAAGTGTGAGCTCGTCGCCGCCCTGCTCCACGACCCGCGCCTCGTGTTTCTCGACGAGCCTACGCTCGGCCTCGACGTGGTCTCGCAGAAGCGAATCCGGGAGTTCCTGCGCCAGTACAACGAGGAAAGCGGTGCGACTCTCCTGCTCACGAGCCACTACATGCAAGACGTTGCCGAGGTCTGTGATCGAGTCATCGTGATTGACCACGGCCGAATCGCCTTCGACGGTTCGCTGTCCGAACTGGTCAGGCGGTTCAGCTCGACCAAAGTCCTAAAGATCGTACTGAACCGCCCCGTCCAAGAGTCCGAGCTTCGGAAGTACGGTGATGTACTAACCTGTACAGAATACCAGGTTGTGTTGGAGGTGGAGAGGGAGCGGGTCACTTCGATTGCCGCCGCAATATTGGCGGAGCAGCCCGTCGAAGATTTGACCGTAGAGGAGGTGGGCATTGACGAAATCATCCGGAGGCTGTTCGGCGAGGGACAGCATGCGCGACGTACGTAGCGGCATACGTTCGGCGGTCGAGCGGGGGCGCCGGAGTGGCTGAGACTGCGGGGCGGGCGGGAGCGACTCTCGCGCTCACCGCGCTGACGCTTGTGGCGTTCGCGAGCAACTCGCTTCTGGCGAGAGTAGCGCTCCGGGGCGGAGAGATTGACGCCGTGGGGTTCACCGCGGTCCGGCTCATCTCGGGCGCGGCGCTGCTTTGGCTGCTTGTGCTTGCGCCGAGGCGAGAGGGGCCGCGGCGCGCGTCCGGCGCGTGGATTTCCGGTCTGGTGCTCTTCGCCTACGCGATTCTCTTTTCGCTCGCGTATCTCCAACTGACCGCAGGGACCGGTGCGCTCGTGCTATTCGGAGCAGTTCAGGTTACGATGATCTCGGTGGGCCTTTGGGAAGGCGATCGACTCCGCCCCATGCAGGTGCTCGGTGCGGCGCTCGCCGCTGGCGGATTGGTGTACCTCGCGATGCCGGGGGTCGAGGCTCCACCGCTGGGCGGCGCGCTGCTGATGGCCGGCTCAGGCGTCGCGTGGGGCGTGTATTCGCTACTCGGCCGCAGCGCCAGCGACCCTGCTTCAGCGACGGCGGTGAACTTCGTTTGGGCTGCGCCCATGGGTTTTGCGACGGCCCTCGCGTTCTTGCCTTCCGTACGACTTGGGGCGGCGGGAGTTGCTTGGGCGGCGCTTTCCGGCGGGATTACCTCTGGGTTGGGCTATGTGCTCTGGTATCGGGTTCTGCCTCGGCTCGGGTCGTTGCGCGGCGCGGTGGCGCAGTTGGCTGTTCCGGTCCTGGCTGCGGTCGGCGGAGTGGCGCTACTGAGGGAGGAGATCCCGGTGAGGTTGGTGGTTGCCACGGTGATCACGCTCGGCGGAGTCGCGCTGGCTCTGAGGCGGAGGTGAGGGCGCCGGAGGCGCGCCGCAGAGGTACAATACAATCCCTCTCACTTTCGAGACAGGAAAGGAAGTCAGGGTAAATGCAGAAGCGACTTGATCAAGGATCCGCTATGAGCATTGCCCTGCTGGATTAGGGGTGCGTAATGAAGCGAGGCGACTTCCTGAGGCATCTCCGGAAGCAAGGATGCCAGTTGCTCCGGCAGGGCAAAAAGCACGAAATCTGGTTGAACCCTGCCAACCAACAGACTGCCCCAGTACCGCGCCACCAGACGATAGACCGACGGCTAGGAAGGGAGATCTGCCGCCAGTTGGAGATTCCCCCACCTACATCTCATTAGCTGGTAAGCCGCAAACGCTCGACGGTTGCGTCGGGACGACGCTCCGCCATGGCTAGTTCCCTGCGGGCCGCCATCAGCTCAATCAGGGCGTCCAAGACATTCTCACGGGCTTCGTCAACCGTCGCGCCTTGTGACACGGCACCCGGGATCTCTGGAATTGTCGCGATCCAGAGATTGTCTTCGCCGCGCTCAATGATAATGGTCAAATCTTCCAGGCGCACAGTAGTATTATGCCACACAAGCCTGGCCTCCCGTGGCCCGAAACCGATGTCGGATAGCGCTTGTACGCCGCCGGCGTCATGCCGCGGAGTGCAGAGTGCCCAAGGTACAATCCCTCTCACTTTCGAGACAGGAAAGGAAGTCAGGATGAACGAACCCACGCTGAGCACGAAATACGATCCGACCGTCGTCGAAGAGCGTTGGTACCAGGAGTGGGAGTCCCAAGGGCTCTTTCGGCCGGAGTACCGACCCAATCCGCAGCGCCGCTACTGCATCACCATCCCTCCGCCGAACGTCACCGGCAGCCTTCACATGGGCCATGCCCTCTGCTACTCCATCCAAGACGTCTTAGGGCGGTGGAAGCGGATGCAGGGGTTCGAAACCCTCATCCTTCCCGGCACGGACCACGCCGGCATCGCCACGCAGAAGGTGGTTGAATCCCAACTCCGGGAAGAAGGACTCACCCGTCACGACCTCGGCCGGGAGAAGTTCCTTGAGCGCGTGTGGAAGTGGAAGGAGGAGTCGGGCGGGATGATCCTCAAACAGTTCAAGCGGCTCGGGTTCGCGTTCGACTGGTCGCGCGAGCGGTTCACGATGGATCCGCACTACCACGACGCCGTCCTCCGCGTCTTCCTCGATTGGTACGAGCGCGGACTCATCTATCGCGGCAAGCGCGTCATCAACTGGGACCCAGGCCTCCGAACGAGCGTGAGCGACATCGAAGTATCCGACGAAGTTCGCCAAGGCAAACTGTATCACATTCGTTATCCATTCGTTGACGGGGGAGGCTTCCTGGTCGTGGCCACGACGCGACCGGAGACGATGCTCGCTGATGTTGCCGTGGCGGTGCATCCCAGCGACAAGCGGTATCAGCATCTTGTTGGAAAACAACTGCGCCTGCCTCTCACCGGTCGCACGATTCCGGTCATCGCCGATGAATATCCCGACCCTGAGTTCGGCACGGGAGCGGTGAAGATCACGCCGGCGCATGACGCGAATGACTTTGAGGTTGGCGTGCGGATGGGGCTTGACTTCGACGACCCCGAGCAGGTGCCGGTTTGCATCGACGAGGAGGCTCGCGTCGTCGCCCCCGGCACTCCGTATCATGGTTTGGACCGATGGGAGGCGCGCAAGCGAATCGTCGCGGACTTGGAGCGCGAGGGCCTGCTCGAAAAGGTCGAGGATCACGAGATCGCGCTGAAGATCGCAGACCGCAGCGGCGAAGTGATCGAACCGCTCCTCAGCGAGCAGTGGTTCTGTTCGATGAAGCCTCTTGCCGAGCCCGCGATCCGAGCGGTGAAGGAGGGACGCATCCGTTTCACGCCGGCTCGGTACACCGACGTGTACCTTGAGTGGATGGAGAACATCCGAGACTGGTGCCTCAGCCGCCAGCTATGGTGGGGCCACCGCATCCCGATCTATTACACGGAGGACGGAACGCCGATCGCGGCGATGAGCGAAGACGAGGCGAGGCAGAAAGCGGGCGGCGCGCCGGTCACCCAGGACCCCGACGTCTTGGACACCTGGTTCTCGTCCGCGCTCTGGCCGTTCGCCACGCTCGGTTGGCCCGACCAGACCGAAGACCTGAAGCGTTACTATCCTACGGATGTCCTGGTCACCGCGCGGGACATCATCTATCTCTGGGTCGCGCGGATGATCATGGATGGCCTTGACCAGGTCAGGGAGATCCCGTTCCGCGACGTGTACGTCTACGCCACCGTTCTCACCGAAGACGGCAAGCGGATGAGCAAGTCTTTGGGCACGGGCGTGGACCCTCTGGAGTACATCAACCGCTTTGGCGCCGATGCGATGCGGTTTAGCCTTCTGGTACAGACGGGGATGAACCAAGAGATTCGTTTTGGGGATCGCCCGATTCAGGAAGCGAGAAACTTTTGCAATAAGATATGGAATGCCGCACGCTTCGCGTTGATGCATATCGGCGAGGAGATACCGGCTGAGCCGAGCGCCGACGCTCTCGCTCTGGAGGACCGATGGATTCTGGACCGCCTGAACGAGACGATCGAGGCGGTGAGCGACGCGCTCCAGCGGTACCACATGATGGATGCGACGAAGCGACTGTACGACTTCTTCTGGTCGGAGTTCTGCGACTGGTACATCGAGGCGTGCAAGCGGCGACTCGAAAAACCGGAAGGCTCGGTAGCGCGTTGGGTTTTGTATCAGTGCTTAGATCGTTTCTGCCGCCTCATGCACCCATTCATGCCGCATATCACGGAGGAGGTGTGGCACAGACTGCCGGGCATTGCAAAGGACTCCTACTTGGACTACACAGACTGGCCTTCGCCGGAGCCCGGATGGCAGAACAAAGAGGCGCGGCGGGAGTTCGAATGGGTGCAGGAGACGGTTCGAGCCGCGCGCAACCTTCGCCAAGAGGTCGGGGTCAGCCCAAAGCAGCGACTCGAAGCCCTTTTTGCCGAGGGTCTTGCAGAGGGGCACGAGGACTTGATCGCACACCTCGCCGGGTTCGAACGGATCGAAGGCGGCAAGCCGGCCGGACCGTACGCGTCCACCGTCTCCGGGTCAGCGGACTTGCATCTCCCCCTCGAGGGCGTCGTGGACGTGGAAGCCGAGCGGAAGCGGCTTGAGACGCTGCTCGCAAAGCGGCAGAAGGAACTCGAATCGCTGGAGAAGCGCCTTTCGAACCCGATGTTCGTGGAGCGGGCGAAGCCGGAAGTGGTGGAGGCCGATCGCTTGGCGGCGCAGGGCTTACGGGAGGAGATCGAGAGATTGAATCGTCAGTTGGAGCGGCTCTCGGCTCTCAAATCCTCTTAGCAGACGAAGTCGCCGGTAAACTGCGCGCGTGCGCCGGCAGCGGAGATTGGCTGAGGCCCTCGACGCAGGGGTTCTCCCAAGCCTGCTCGGCGAGACGATCGAGCATGTCGTTCGCGAGCAGCTGCATCCGATCACAAACTTCTTTGTCGCGAGTCCGGTGCGCCGGGCACTCTTTCGCAAGCTGCGAAAGCTCGACATTCGCCCCTTCTGGACTCGGGATAAAGGG
>RFHN01000163.1 GCA_003695835.1 Armatimonadota bacterium | reverse complement strand
TCCCACGGAACGCCGGCCAGGGCTGCTCCGAGGGAGAAAAGGTCTTCCTGGATTTGGGTCAACAGCTGTTCGATCTCCCCAGCCGCCTCCGCACGGGCGAGGCCGACCGCCGCATTGGCTTCGTCCACCTCGCCGATGGCTTCGATGATCGCAGAGGACTTCGAGACGCGCTCCTTTCCGTAGAGGCCTGTGCGCCCCTCATCGCCCTTCCTTGTGTAGATGCGCGCCACGTCAGGAGTTTACTTGACAAAAAACCTCCGGACCCGCGAACTTTTCGGCGAACTGGCGTCGTCTAACAGGTTGATTCGCCCCAAGGGTTGAATCATTTCGATGCCTGCCTGCACACAAGGGGTCGGTCCCGTACCGGCCCCTTCCTATTTTTCCGGCGCTCCGCCGCCATAATCGGAGCATGGTTGGCTTGCTCACGATCCTCGCTCTGCTGCCCGGCGTGCCCCAGCCCCCCATGGCGTCGGGAACGGTGTTCGAAGACCTGGACCGAGACGGAGTCCGCGACGCCGGGGAGCCGGGGATTCCGCGCGTCAGGGTCTCCAACGGCGAACAGATCGTCTCGACCGACCGGGATGGGCGATGGCGCCTCCCGTACGATGACGACACGATCTTCTTCGTGATCAAGCCCGCGGGCTGGATGACGCCCGTGGACGAGAACAACCTGCCGAAGTTCTATCGGATCCACAAACCGAACGGCTCGCCCCGGCTCCGTTACGGAGGCGTTGCCCCGACCGGGCCGCTCCCTGCCAGCATCGACTTCCCTCTCTACCGCCGACCTGAGGGACTTCGGTTCTCGGCGATTCTGCTCGGTGACACCCAAACTCGAGACATCCGCGAGGTGGGTTACTTGCGCGAGGACATCCTCGATCATCTGGTTGGAACGGACGCGCTCTTCGGCATGACCCTCGGCGACCTCGTTTTCGACGACCTTGACGTACTCGGGCCGTACAAGGAGGCGGTGGGCCGGGTCGGGATCCCTTGGTACAACGTCCTTGGAAATCACGACATGAACTATGACGCCGAAGGGGACGAACACTCGGACGAGACGTTCGAGCGTCATTTCGGCCCCAGCACGTACTCGTTCGATGTCGGGCATGTGCACTTCGTTGTCCTGGACAACGTGTATTGGACGGTGATCTCGGAGGGGCGGCGATCCTATGTGGGTGGTCTCTCCGACGAACAATTCCACTTCCTCGAGGCCGATTTGCGTGGCGTTCCGGCGGACCGGCTCGTAGTCCTGACCATGCATATCCCGATCCCCTCGATGAGGGAGGGGGATCGCAAGAGGCTGCTCGGGATCCTCTCGAAGCACCCACACACGCTCTCCGTCTCCGCCCACACACATACTCAGGAGCATGTGTTCCTGAAGGAGGAGGATGGGTTCACAGGCCCCGTCCCCCATCACCACGTCATCAACGTCACCGCTTCCGGCAGCTGGTGGCAGGGTAGCCCGGATGAGCGCGGAGTCCCACACACCACGATGCGCGACGGCGCGCCGAACGGTTGGTCGGTGTTTCGATTCGACGGCAATCGGTACGAGATTGATTTCTATCCGGCGAGCCGACCAGCAACCTGGCAGATGAACATCGAGGTGCGGGATCGCCTGAAGCGAAGCGACGAGGATTGGAACGTCTTCTACGTCAACGTGTTCGCCGGTAGCGAGCGGTCCACCGTACGGTATCGCCTGGATCGAGAGGGGCCGTGGGAGGAGATGGAACATGTCCGACGGCCGGACCCCTGGTATGCGCGACTCTACGAGAGGGATCGCAGCCTCACGGCACCGTATCGTCCGCTACCAGCGCCTTCAGACAGCACCCACCTATGGGAGGGGCGACTGCCGGAGAGCCTGAAGACGGGCGCACACCTACTTGAAGTGGAAACAACGGACATGTTCGGACGAACCTTCCGCTCCTATCGCTCGTTTACGGTCGAGAACTAATCGAGCCCCAGGTCTTTGAGATTCTTGTCCAACGCGTCCCGATTCAGGACGTCGGGGGCTTCCTCGGGGCCGGCGGCCTTTTCGAATGTCCCATCGCCCCGGTTGACGTACTTGGTGAATCCAGTGGCCTCCAGCTTGCTGTCTGTCAGTTTGGACTCCTTCTGGACGGTAGCGCTCAGAGGCATAGAGACGATGCGATGCACAGGATAGAAGCAGAAGGGACACGTGCGAAGCGGCTCGTCGGTCATCGGTTGCGTAACCTCGATGACCTCCGGGCAGTCCTCGCCCCGCAAATCGTCATGCTCGTATTCGTATGTGGGCATCGGTCTCGGCTCTACTCTTTTCCTACGTTCATTATGGGAAGAACTGCCTCGAAGCGTACGGGAATGGACGCGCGAGCTCCCTTCGTCAGCCAGTTTTCTTACCGTGTTTTTAGGGATACTCGAACCATTCCCGGCGGAAAGGAGTCTAAAAAGACGGGGAATGCCCTCTTTCTTGGGCTGCACCCAGTTACCGAATCGTATACTATCGAGTTAGGTAAAGGAGAACGGTCATGACCCAACGCAATCATTCGACACTTCTGTTCAGTGCGGCTGGAGCCGCCCTGCTGATTCTTTCCGCAGCCTGCGGCGGCGGTGGTACGAACGCTGGCGGCGGTGGCGGAGGCGG
>RFHN01000162.1 GCA_003695835.1 Armatimonadota bacterium | reverse complement strand
GTAGAGCACTTCGTTCACACCGAAGGGGTCACTGGTTCAAGTCCAGTACCGCCCACCATGCAGGTTCGACGCATTGTTCGTCGAGCGGTAGATGCAACCTTACGCGATGTACAGCGGGTATACAGTGGACGAGAAGCCTCAGCGCGATTGCTCCCGTGAGAGATGCGACCCAAAACAATGAGGAAAGGCACGTCCAAGGATACACGCGTTCGCCCAGGTTTGCAGTTCGATAACTTGCCGCTGATCGAGGCGAAGTGCACGCTTCGGTTCGATCGGGAAATCCGCATGGAGTATGCGCTGTGCACGTCAGTTGTGGAGGCTGTAGGCGATTCCTTGTCGAAGGTTGTTCGGTTCATCTCTGGCTTCCCAGTAGAATCTCCCCTGGCCGTTCTGATCGGTCCCTCCCCAGGGGTAGAGGTCACCGACGGGAAAGGCGTCAGCCTGGTGGTGAGCCCGCAGGAGCTGGCGGTGCAGTGGCGCAGGATGGCCCCCGACGCGGAATACGTACGTTTTCCTGCACTATTCGACCTTCTCGGGAAGGCGGTCAACGCCATCGGCAACCCCAACGTAAGTGTTGTGACAATGAGCTACGTCAACAAACCGCCTCGCCATGAGGGGGGACCCAAAGAGCTGATGATCGAGAGTGTGTGGCCGAGGGTTCAAGGCGTAATACGCGACTATAATGTTGCTTGGATGCTTGACGATAAGACCGAGTTTCGCTTACAGGTGCAAACGCTGGAGGATGCCACCCTCGTGGCGACAGCAGCAGGCAACCTCGTCGCGCCGAATTCGACGTGGGACGAGGAACTGCTCGACGTACACGGAAAGCTTCAGCAACAGTTCTTGGAGCTACTCACGGAGGAAGCAAGAAAGATATGGCAACTGAGACAATAGCACCCATAACCAGCATATCTGCCAATTACGGCGAAGACAGGTTTCACGGCCGAACCGCGCAGACGAAGTCGATCCCCGCCCTCGAAGTCGCGCGTGCCGAAGAGATGATGCGGTGCATCTACGAACAGTTCGAAGAAGAAACGTCCGATGCGGAGCGGGCAGGCACGACCCTCCCGTCTGCCGAGGCTCGGGACTTGGCAATCCGCTTTTGCGAGCGTCTCGTTAACTCGTACGGAAGGAGCCCGTTGCACCTGGAGATTTACATATCGTTTACCCCATCTGGCGGCATCCACATCGGTCTGTACTCAAAAGATCGCACTGTGCGAATCTGGTTCTCGGTCGATCCTTCAGGAAGCGCGATTAAACCGCTTACGGGAGCGGTTGAGGAAACCGTCGCTAAGTAGCCGTTGGCGAGATACATTCGGCGATTCCATACGCGAAAAGTGGAACGGGGCGTTGTGCCTCCCGCGGTTTTTTTGGCGAAGGATGGTGCCCCGACCTCTTTCCACCTGATTCCCCTGTCATGGACAGAAGACGACATTGACGCCTACTACACACACCCATGGCTTCCTTCAGGTGACCAAATGGGACTTCTCGAAGTGACGGACGAGGACTTTGACGCAGCGGGGGTTCGTCGGCCTGTCCCCGCGCCTGTGCCGGGCGAACCGTTCGGGGATATCCATTATGAATCCCAGGGGGTGATCAGCGAGTCGGAGGCCGAATGCCTGGCGGAGCAAGTGGAGAAGCGCCTTCCGCAGGCCTGCTTGAGACCTTACCGCCGACGTCGCAGTTGAATGGTCTAACATCCTGATGCTTGCTTCTGCCCGGCACCCAGCGTTGGAGTTGTCTGCTTGCCGCAGCGCAATTTCCTCAGCGAAACTGGCTCCGCGAGCAAGTGCAAGGGAGTTGAGCAAATGTCATGGGAAGCACGATTGAGGGATTCCGCGTGTACCGTTTTCGCCGCTCGTTCTTCTAAAGGAATGCGACAGGACGTCGCAAGGAGAAAAGACCATGAAACGAATCACGCAACTCACTCTCATCCTCGCCCTGACCGCAGCTGTGGTGGCCAGCCCCGCCTCCGCGGACAAGGGCAAGAAGAAAGAGGACAAGCGCGCTTACGATTCCAAATCGCTCAAGAAGGGCGAGTACCCAGAGTGGATCAAGAGTCAGGACCGCGCACGCATCCAGGGCATTCAGATCCTGCTCAGCCGCGGCGACTTCCGCAACGCCGAGAGGCTCTGGGTTGACTTTCTCCATGACCGGTCTCGAGACTACGACGCGTATGATGCGCGCCGCCTCGCCGACCAGATCTACTTCTCCGTGCGAGACGGAGACCACACGCGACACATCCATCTTCAAGACAAGGTCCGCTTCCATGCAGAACGCCTTCGCGCCGCGCAAGACCAGATCCGCAATCTGCGCCGGGGTCTTTATGAGGCCCATGAATGCGGCAGCGCGAGGGTGCTCGTCTACACGATCAACCGGCACTGGTCGTACGGTGCCCCCGCCGTTCGCGACCGTCGGTACCAGGACATGTCCTACCGCCACATCCAGTCCTCGCTGTCGTGGTGGGAGCGAGAGGCGCGCAACATCGAGAACGATTGGGCGCGAGCCTCTCGAGAGCTACACGAGTACGAGCGGTATCACGACAACTGGTGGGCCCAGTACGGTGACGATTGCCATCGCACGCTGTATCTCCATCTCCCTCGAAGATAACTCATCCTCCCGACCCCTCCCCTGCCTCCGCCTCTGTGCGGAGGCAGGTCTTTGGGATCAGAACAGAGACGGTTCGTCCGGCCAAGCGTTTGCCGCTTCGAAGTCCACGACCCCGGGTGCGAGAAATGGCACGCCCTCTTCCCTGAGGCGCTGCTCTTGCTCGGCGGCAAGGTGAGGCGAGCGTTTGTTGAGAACGATCTCACCGCTCTTGGCGATCACACGCCACCACGGCACGTCCGGAGGCGCCTGAGCCATCCAACGCCCAACGAGAAAACCGCTCGCAGGGTTGCGCAGCCGTCGCCCGATGTCGCCATACGAGGCCACTCGTCCCTTCGGAATGGACTTGACCACGCTCCAGAGCTCTTCCAGGCCATCCACGCCCGCGTTATAGCCGCTCTTCACTCTTTGAATTGCAGGACCATATAGATTCGGTCGGCATCGCTACAACCGGGCCAGTCTGGCTCTTCGCTCTCCACGAACCCGAGGGAGCGATAGAGCGCCTGCGCTTCGACCATGTCGGGCAAAGTATCGAGCACGACGCGCGAGTACGCGCGGCGATGAGCAAACCGCACCGCCGTCCGGCACAAGGCGAGGCCAATGCCCCGGCCGCGATACTCTTCGAGGACGAACAGGCGTTCGATTCGCGCCGTCTCGACATCCAGCATCCTCAACGCAACGCAGCCGATACCTGCACCTCCGCTATGGGCGATCCACGCCGCGTTCGGCTCCCGCGAGTAAACCTTGAGAGAACGCTCGACGGGTTCGTCGTCGCACTTTCCGGGAGGTAGCGTGCGCACATACGCCTCGAGCAACGAACGGAGGGCGGCGAGATCGGCCGGGCCCGCCGCTCTTCGGATCGAGTACCGAGAGTTCGGTAAGTTGCGTCCCATGGACTGGCTCGAGGTCCCCATTCGCGTCCGCTATGGCGAGACCGACCAAATGGGTCATGCATATTATGCCAATTACCTCTACTGGTTTGAGGTCGCAAGGGGCGATTGGTGTCGCTCCCGGGGCTTTACGTACAAGTCCCTCGAGGAACAGGGATACTTCCTGCCCGTCGTGGAGGCTTGGGTGCGATACCGCGGTGAGGTGCGCTACGACGACGAAATCGTCGTCCGAATCCGGCTCGCTGAAGTGCGCCGCGCCTCCTTGAAATTCGAATATCGAATCTACAACTCGACGACCGCACAAGAGACAACCGAGGGATACACCTGGCACGTCCTCATGGGCAAACAGAGAAAAGCGGTCACCATCCCGCAGGAAATCCGAAGGCTACTCGGCATCCCGAACGCTTAACGGCGGCGACGATCAAACTCGCCTGCCATCACGCGCTCGTACACGGCCAGTTCCTTTTCGATCCAGCTTTCCACGCTGAAGTGCTCGACGATCTTCTCGCGATTCCGGCGACCGATCTCCTGCCGCCGGTCGGGTAGAGCGCGAAGCTGAAGAACCTTCTGTGCGAAGTCCTCGGGATCGTCGAGTCGGAAACAGAACCCGTTGACGCCGTCCTCGACCACCTCGAGATGCTCCGGTATATCGGAAACGATAACGGGGAGCTCGGTCGCCATCGCCTCGAGCAACGCGCAGGGCAAGCCTTCCAGTCGGGATGCGGTTACATAGGCGTCGCACTCTTCGTTGAGAATGCGTACGACGTCGCTACGTTGACCCAACACACGAACGATATCCTCCAGCCCGTGCTCCCGCACCATTCTTCGGTGCTCTTCGATGAGTGGGCCATCGCCGACGAGGGTGAGAACGACGTCTCGCACGCCGTGCTGGTCGCGGAGGATCTTCATCCCTTCGATCAGAGTCGGGATTCGCTTCACCTCGTGGTGTCGCCCGACGAAGGTCAAACCAAGCCACTCTCTGCCGCAAGGCCGCTCAACCGTTCGCCGAAAGTACTCCGTATCCGTAACGTTGTGGACGACTACCAGTTTTTCGCGAGGGATGCCACGTTCGACAAGACTCTCAAGGACCGGTGTCGAAACGCAGATGATCGCGTCGGTGTTCCGAGTGTTGAAGCGCCAATACCAATCCTTCGCGAACGCAACAGCGGCGTTCCGCGCCGTGGACCGGACGACCGTTCCCCGCGTTCGGATGAGGCGCGCCTTGCCCCAAAAGGGGCGCAGGTTATTCAGGATGCGGGCGGAGGGATCGAAATACGCGTGGACGATGTCGAATCCGCCGTCCTGCACGAGACGCTTGGCCTTGAAGAAGTAGGCAATGCGCCTGCCTGGCGCCCGTGGAACCGTGGGATCCGGCAAGTCGAAATGAATCTTGACGTCTGGCGCAAACGCCCGGGCTGCCTCCGCCGCTTCCGGGTTCCTCACCCCGTCCCAAGCAACCTCCATGTAGTGCCCGCGGCGATTCAATTCCTGGGCTTGCCGCAGGTGGAATCGCTCCAGGGAAGCGAATTGGTTGATCGGACAGCCCATAAACCGGAGAATTCGCATACGTTCGCTTCCGTTATCCATTATGGCGCTGAAGGGCTGACTGACTACACATACCCGTACTTCTTATAGGAACTTCGGCTCTTACCCTATCGGCCAGCGCGAAGAAAGCCAATGAGGTAAAATGGGAGCAGCGGTTCAACCGCTGCGGAGTGATAGAGTTGGTCGAAGTCATCGTACAACCGAACGAGAGCATTGACAGCGCGCTCAAGCGCTTCAACCAGAAGGTCCAGCAGGCCGGCGTTCTGCGCCGCCTGAAGGAAAAGGCCTTCTATGAGAAGCCGAGCGAGATTCGGCGTCGAAGAAAGCGCCGACCGTCTCGCTAAACCGGCTATCCACGGCGGCCCTCCGCCCAGAGAGGGCAACCCATGAGCAGCTCCAAACTTGAAACGAAGTCCCGGGCGCAGGTGATCGCGAACCTCCGCCTGCCTGCGTCTGTTCGTTGGGCGTTGGCTGTGATCGGGAGCGCTGTGGGCGTCACATTCCTCCTTCTCGCCCACGCGATCCCGCCGCTCAATCCCATTCTCATTGGCGCGACCACGGTCATCGTAGCCCTCGCGATGGGGCTAATCTCCCTTCACATTCGGAAGGTGCCGAACGCCGATTTGAGCACCCAGGTGGTCGAACAGATTCTCCTGCTGACGGCATCCCTCACCATAGCGGGCGTTCAGATCGTCGTCCAGGCGCTCCACCTTTCGCAGAACACTCTGCTTACTACCACCTACCTTGCCATCACTCCGATCGTGGCGATGGGGCTCCTCATCGGGGCGCTCCTTGGCCCAAGAATGGCGCTCGTGGCCACGGCACTCCCGACGATGGGGCTGATGTTCGTCGGAGTGCT
>RFHN01000161.1 GCA_003695835.1 Armatimonadota bacterium | reverse complement strand
TCTTTTTTTTTTTTTTCTAGATTCCGTTTACCGACGTGATCGTAGGCCCGGACGACGTAAAGGAGCTTCGCTCGTTGGGGCTGCCGGCATTCTTCGTCTCCGCGCTCCAGGCTCCGGACCAGCGGACATATTCGCAGGGCAGCGGGGACTACCGTTCCGAGTATCTGCGCTTCGAGCAGATCATACAAAAGTACGAGGAGTGGCGCCAGGCCAGCCCGACATGGGTCACGCGGCAGCAGGCGGGGGCGAGTTGGGAAGGACGGCCGGTTTGGGTGTACCGACTTCGGGAGCCGACCACGCCGATCCCGCCGAAGAGCGTCGTGCTGCAGGCCGGCATTCACGCTCGAGAGTGGATCAGCCCGGCAGTCGTTATGCACCTGTTCAACCACCTCCGTGAACTCGCGCAGACCTCGATCCTTCATCGCTGGCTGATCAATGAAGTGGAGGTGTGCGTCTTCCCTGTTCAGAATCCGGACGGCTACGAATACACGTGGACGTCGAACCGCTTTTGGCGCAAGAACCGGCGAAACAACGGGAGCTCGTATGGGGTGGACCTGAACCGGAACTACTCCAAGGGCTGGGGAGGCGCCGGCTCGAGTGGCAACCCATCGTCGAGCACCTATCGCGGCCCCGCGCCGTTCAGCGAGCCAGAGACGCAGGCTGTGCGGGACTTCGTTGCCACGTTGCCGAACTTCGTCGGATTCATTGACTACCACAGCTACGGCCAGTACATCCTTTGGCCGTGGGGATACACGACCAACCCGCCGCCGGATCGCGTTGAGTTCGACCGGATCGGGCGGGCGATGGAACAAGCCGTCGAGGATCCTTTTGGAATGGACTACCGGCAGGGGCAAACGAGCACGACCCTCTACATCGCAAGCGGAGTGTCGAACGATTGGGCGTACGACGTATACGGCGCCTTGGCGTTTGCAATCGAGCTTCGAGACCGCGGGACGTACGGCTTCGAGCTGCCGCCTGAGCAGATTCGGCCGACGCAGGACGAGAACTTCCTCGCCTTCGAGGTCTTCCTGCTTGAAGTCGCCAGGTAGGCGTACGATTCGGTATACTGGTGCGTCTGTATCAGGGATGAAGAAGTGGCTTGCACGGACGGCGGTTTGCGCCTCGGTCGCGATTGCGATCGGGTGCGGTGGGGGTGGCGGCGAAGTAACCCGAGACTTCTTTCTGCGATTTACGAATAATGTCGTGGATCTTCCGGGGGGAGTAGACGTTTTCATGGACCAGGAGCCTTTCGCCCTTGGGCTTGGCTATGGGGCTTCGACTCCGACCTACCAGAACCTCACGACGGAGAAGGATCTGCACTTCTTCGATCTCTATCGCGCCGGCACTCAGAATCTCGTGGACGCCTGGGCCGAGATCCCTCGAGCCGACCAAAGCCACCACCTCGTCGCGATTGGGGCGGCGAGTCCAGGGCCCCAACAGCCGGCGGCTCGCATTCTCGCGGTAAACGTCAACCGGATCCGGCCGACGGGCACCAACGCGCGCCTGCTCGTCGTCAACGCCTTTGTGCGAGAACCGGGCAAGGCAACGCCAAAGGTTGATCTTCTTCGGTCGGGCAAGATCGAACCGGAGATCGCAGAGCTGGAGTTCGCCAAGGCGGGCGAGTTTCTTCTTGCGGCGGGAACTTACGATTTCGAGGTCCGGATCGCCGGGCTCCAAAGCGGGACGCTCTTCACCAAGACGGGCGTAACCATTGAAGCCGGAAAGATCTACTTCGTGCTGATTCGAGGCCTCGAGGGTGCGGCGGGCGTCTTCGCCCCCGACATTCAATTCATCGAAGAGCCGCCGCTTTAGGTTTCGAGCCTGTAGTTCCTGGCCGATTGGCCGATAGGATTAGTGAGAATGCTGCCCTGTTCGTGCTGGTTTCGAGCATTCATAGCGCTCGCAGTTTGCGGAGCGGCCGGCGCGGCAGCCGGCAATGTCGCCTATGAGAAGCGCAAGGTGGGCGATCATTGGTTCCACGTCGTCGTGGTAAACCTCAACTCCGACAACGTCCGCGTTTCCGTGCAGGTGAACCGCTCTCGGGGCCGAGCCGAGCCGTTCTCTTCCATGGTTTCCCGGACTGCGCCCTCCTTTGCGGTCTCCGGCACGTTCTTCGACATCGCCACGGCGCGCCCGATTGGCGCCATCGTTTCGGAAGGGCGGGAGATCTGGCCAGGCAATCACGGCTCAGCGCTCACGATTGATTTCTTCAATCGGGCGCGGGTGGTGGACCCGCCGCACGGCGTCCGCCTTGATCCCGGGCTGTACCGACTCGTGGTGCGCGGCGGCGTCCGCATCCTGAACGCGGGACAGTTCTCCGCCTATCCGACGGGCCAACGATTCCGCGATCCGCGCGTATGGTCAGCAGCGAAGCGGATTGGAGTCGGCGTTACGGAGAACAACAAGCTGGTGTTCGTGGGAACGAACGACTCCGTCTACATGCGGGACGTGGCGAGCGCACTCAAGTTGTACGGCGTGAGGAGCGCAATTGCGTTGGATGGCGGCTCCTCTGCGGGCATGTATTGGCGCGGCTCCTACTTGGTACACCCAGCAAGACGGCTCACGAACATTCTCACGGTGCACGAAGGCCCGGGGATCGCGTGGGTCATGGCACCGCCACCGGATTGGTAGGCGGCTAAATACCGAGCAAGCGTCGGACGCGCTTCTCTTCGCCCTTTGCAAGCGGCGCATCCTTGTCGAGACGGCGCTTCTGAGACCCGCTCTTGTGCAGGAACATATGGTTGTTGTAAGCCTTGCGCCTGCGGAGCTTGCCGCTGCCGGTGATCTTAAACCTCTTCGCCGCTGTCTTGCACGTCTTGAACTTCGCCATTTTTCGTTTCCTTCTTCGCCGTGACCTTTCCGGGCGAGATGACCATCGTCATCTGCCGCCCTTCGATGCCCGCCGGCTTATCAATCTGATAGGGAACCTCGAGTCGTTCGAGGATCCAGTTCAACTTCGCTTCCGCGATTTCGGGGTGCGTGTGCTCCCGAGATCGGAATCGGACGGTGAATTTTACCTTATGGCCTTCGGTCAAGAACTTCGTGACCCGCTTCAGCCGCACCTCGAGGTCTCCCACGGAGGTGCTCGGCGTCAACTTGATGCCCTTGACGTCTTGGACCTTTCGTTTGGCCTTCGCCTCTTTCTGCTTCTTGTCCTGCTCGTACTTATGCTTGCCGTAGTCAACGATCTTGCAGACGGGCGGGTCGGCGTTTGGCGCGACAAGGACGAGGTCGAGCCCGGCTTCCCGCGCCATCTTGAGGGCCTCCATCGTGCGAACGATTCCGGCCTGCTTGCCCTGGGCGTCAATGAGACGTACGTCGGGGAACCGCAGGCACTTCTCGTTGATCATCGGGCCCGGCTCAGGGCGAGCGGGCCTACCGCGCCTCCTTCTAATGGCTCATCACCTCGACTGGTCCTTTTCCTCCTTGCAAAGCAGGCTCCCAGTATACCGTATCGGTTGGATCCCTGTCATCTGGATACTCTCTTTGGACGGACGGACGAGGCGAGACGGTTCGCAGGTAGCATCCGTTTTGTGGACCGAAATCGCCTGGGCGACTCCCTAAGCCCCTACTTGCGCCAACACAAGGACAACCCGGTCTGGTGGCAACCATGGGACGAAGCGGCCCTTCGGGAGGCGCGGGAGAGGGTCAAGCCGATCTTCCTCAGCATCGGCTACGCTTCCTGCCACTGGTGCCACGTGATGGAGCACGAGTCGTTCGAGGATCCGGAGATTGCCGCCCTTCTCAACGAGCATTTCGTCCCGATCAAGGTGGACCGGGAAGAGAGACCCGACATTGACGACGTCTACATGATCGCCCTCCAACTGACGCGAGGGCATGGCGGCTGGCCGCTCTCCGCCTTTCTGACGCCCGAGGGGAAACCGTTCTTCCTCGGCACGTACTTTCCCAAAGAGGACCGAGACGGCCACCCCGGTTTCCACACGCTGCTTCTCTCCGTCATCAAGGCGTGGCGGGACGACAAGGATCGGCTGATCGCGGCGGCAGAGGAACTCGCGCACGCCGTCCGCGAATCGAACCGTACGCTGCTACCCGGCGCAGCGCTCAGCCCGTCCAGCCTCGATTCCGCGATTCATGCGCTACTGAACCGCTTCGACCGACAGAGAGGCGGTCTGGGGGATCGACCGAAGTTCCCGCCCCACAACGCCATCCTTCTCTGCCTCGACCTCTCGGAGAGGAGGGATCACGAGGCGGCAGCCGAATTCGTTCGAACGACGCTTCAGAAGATGGCGCTCGGGGGCATCTTCGATCACGTCGGCGGAGGGTTTCATCGGTACTCCACAGATGACGAGTGGCACCTTCCGCATTTCGAGAAGATGCTGTACGACAACGCCCTTCTTCTCGAGCAGTACGCGCGCGCCGCAAGACTCTGGCCTGGGGATGGTTTCGACGACGTCGCCGAGCGCACGGCACAGTTCCTACTCAACGAAATGAAAGCCCCCGACGGCACGTTCTACTGCGCGCTCGACGCCGACAGCGAAGGACGCGAAGGCGCGTACTACGTGTGGACGGCCGACGAGATTCGCGCGATCCTCGGGGGCGAGGCGGACGAGTTTCTCGAGTTCTTCGGTGTGACGGAGGAAGGGAACTTTGAGGAGGAAGCGACCCGCGCCCGCACAGGCGAGAACGTCCTGCACGCGAAGGAGCGGTACGGAGACAGGTTCCGAAAGCAGTTGACGGCCCTGGCGCAGGAACGTGCCAAGCGTCCGCGCCCCGAACTGGACGACAAGCGCCTGCTCCCCTGGAACGGCTTAGCCATCCGGGCGCTCGCCGTCGCCGAACATAGGGCGGCTGCGGAGGCATGCGCCGATGCTTGGCTACGCCACGACCCTCTCCCTCACGAGCTGAGCGGCGACCGGTCGGCAGGCGCGCCGTTCCTGGACGCCCTGTACTTCGTTCACGGTCTGCTGACGCTCGGAGGGTCCTATCGGCAGGCCGCAGAGCACGTTTTCGCCGCTCTGCGAGCCATTCTTTGGGATGAGCAGATTGGATGGAAACTCAGCGGTGCGGTCCACGCCACGCCCATCGCTGCCACCGCGCCCGTGCTCGACTCCGCCACCCCCAGCCCGTGCGCCTACGCCGTGCTCTGCGAGGTCTCTCTCGGCCTCGAACAGCAGGCGCGAGAAGACCTCCAGCGCTACTCGGGATGGATGACCCGCGCCCCGCAAGCAACGGCTTCTCTCTGGAGGGCGTATCTGGCCGCCTGTCCAGGTGGCGAGACGATCCAACCGGCTGTGCCCATCCCAAAGGTAACGCTCTTTCCCAAGACTGCGCAGCTCAGTGACGGAACGGCTCGGTACACGGTTACGATCGAGGCGCCCGAAGGCTGGACGGTCGCGCACGAACTCACTCTAACGGTGGAGGGAGTCGAAGAGTTCCGCATCGAGCGGTGCGAAGGAACGAAGACGCCAGACGCCGTGATCGAGTTTCGTTGCCGAGTCCAAGAGGACGAGGGCGAGGCGGAAGCCACGTTGACCTTCTCGATCTGCACGGACAAAGAGTGCCTTCCGCCCGAAGTACTGAAGATTCCGCTCGCCTGGCGCAGGTAACATTCGCGCAGATGGTCGAAGTTACGATGCCGAAGATGGGCGACGCCATGGAAGAGGGCACGCTCGTCGAATGGATCAAGAAAGAGGGAGACTCCGTCCGCGAAGGCGAACCGATCGCCAATATCCAAACGGACAAGGCAACGGTGGAGATGGAAAGCCCCGGCACCGGCACACTCGCGGGTTTCCTGATCCAGGAAGGGGACACCGTCCCTGTCGGGCAGCCGATCGCGCTGATCCTTGGCGAGGGCGAGGAGGTCCCTGCGGATTGGGGCTCCAAGAAGGAATCAAAGGCTACCACGCAGGCGGAGGGATCAGCCTCCGAGAAAGCGCAGCCCGCACCAGCGGCGACGGCGGTGGAGGAGCGCAAGGAAGCTCCGCCCCCTCCGACGGTCGAGACGACAGCTGCTGGCGGGAACGGGAAAGGCAAGAGGGTCATCGCTTCCCCGCTCGCGAGGAAACTGGCCAAGCAGCTCGGCGTTGACCTCAGTGCGATTGCAGGCTCCGGCCCCGGCGGTCGGATTCTGGAAAAAGATGTTCGTGCGGCTGCCGAGCGGCCGAGGGTCGCCTCGACGCCTACCGCTCTTCCCTCGATTTCGGCACGCGACGTGCCTCTGACGAACCTTCAGAGGATTACGGCGGCGCGAACCACCGAGTCGAAGCAGACGATCCCTCACTACTACGTGACGATCGAAGTGGATGTGGAGGAGCTGCAGGAGCTTCGGTCCTGGATGAATCGCGAGAATCCGGATCAGAAGCTCAGTCTCAACGATTTCATCATCAAGGCCTGCGCGATGGCGCTCGTGGAGCAGCCCCACATCAACGCGAGCTACATGGACGGCAAGCGGCATGAGTATGGCGAGGTCAACATCGGCGTCCTCGCCGCGGTGCCAGACGGTTTGACCTTGCCGGTGATCCGCAACTGCGAGCGCAAGTCGTTGCGGCAGATTGCGGCAGAGGCGCGCGAGCTGGTCGAAAAGGCTCGTGCCAACCGCCTCAGCCCGAACGAACTCTCGGGCGCAACCTTCGCGATCAGCAACATGGGCATGTTCGACGTAGATTCCTTCGCGGCGGTGATCAATCAGCCCAACGGAGCGATCGTCGCGGTGGGAACGGCGAAGCGGGTCCCTGTCGTGCTCGAAGAGGACGGCGAGGAGTTCTTTGCCGCGAGATGGAGGATGAAACTCACGGGCAGCTTCGATCACCGAATCATTGACGGAGCCGTCGGAGCGACCTTCATGGGCGTTCTGCGCAAGTACCTCGAATCGCCGACGCTACTGCTGGCCTAACCAACGACTCGCGTCAATCCCGAAATGCTCCGCGTAGCGGCGGAAGAGATTGCGAGCTGCCAGGTAGCACGAATGCGGCGAGAGAAAATGGGAGAATTCGAACGTGATCAGCTTCTCCACGTACGGCGACGCCGCTTCCATCTTCCAGCGCAAGTTACGCCAATCGGCCGGCGGAAACTTGATGGGCATGTCCCGCGCAAAGGTCTCCACGTTCGACCACATAGTAATGCCATAGTTGGCGCCTAATTCGGATAGCCCACGCATGAGGTCGGGGACATGCTCATACAGTACCTGTCCGTCCTGAAACGCGCAGATGTCGAGAAGATTGGCGGTGTCTCGAAAAATCCGATCCCAATGCTCGAACGTTTCCTCCAGGGTCAGCCCTTCCCCGCCCTGACGCGGACCGTGCGGGTACG
>RFHN01000013.1 GCA_003695835.1 Armatimonadota bacterium | reverse complement strand
GGCGAGCTGTACGGGACGGTAGTTGGAAAGATCTTCAGCGAAATCGGGACCGGTCGTCCAGTGAGCATGTTGCGCCGCGACCTACAGCGGTTCGCCGTCGAGGCGTTGGCAACGCAAGCACTCGCTCCGGCTGGCGCGATTCAGGAGGATGCGCGCATGATCGCGTGGGACACGTTGGAGCGACTCTACAAGCGAACCGTCTCCGCGACCTCGACCGATGCCACGACGAGGATGCACCTCAAGGATCTTGCCCGAAGGATCAAGCGCGTACTGGACTCGAAGATGAGCATCGGCCGCTAACGCATCTCAGCAAGGCGGATCACAGAGCGAACGTTGGGCGGTCCTGCAAGTCCGATCAGGCTGTGCAGGTTTCCGCCCACCGGCTCGATGAGCATGAGGTCGGGGTCGCCGCCTGGGACGATCTCCCAGCGCCGTCCCAACCTGAGCGATTCGGCGCCTTCTGTCGTCGCCATTTGCCAAATGTCCGTTGCATCCAACGAGCCACCGGCGACAGCAAGCGCCTCCCGCATCTCGGCGAAGTAGTTCACAGCGCCGCTGCTCGCAGCGCTGTCCAATCCCAGACCCACACGAATGCCCTGCTTGCGCATCTTCGCGACCGGCGAAACCGGGCAGCCCAGCTCGACGTTCGAGCGGGGGCAGTGGGCCACGCTCGCGCCCGACGCCGCGATCCGCTCGATGTCCTCATCCGTCACATCGCAAACGTGGACCAGTTGCACGTTCTTGTGCAAACACCCCACCTGCTCCAGATACGCGATGGGAGACAGTCCGGTCGGTTGCCAATCGAGGCCGAGCCTCTGATACAGCTCCAAGATCGGCCCGCGCCCGTACTGAATGAATTCGCGCTCAACCGTGTGCTCGGCTGCGTGAATGGAGATGAACTCGCCCGAACGTCCCAGCCTCGCCAGCGTCTCGCGGTCCACAGTGTACGGCGCATGCGGCGAAATCGTAACCGGCAAGCCCGAGGCTTCGGCGTTCCGTTTCGCGTTGTCGGCGACCTGACGCAATCGTTCCTCGGGGTCGGTTTGGGCGAAGGCAAGGGTGATGACCTCCTGGAAGATCCGGCCGCCCAAGCCCGCCTTCGCCATCGCTTCGCCGCTGACCGGCCAGTCGCTGATCTCCCCGATCGCCGCGACGCCCGTCGCGCGATTCAATCGTGCTGCTTCGTCCGCCCCGGCCTGGACCTCTTCCATCGTGCGCGTGGGTTTCACCCGCGTGATTTCCTGGATCCACGGCCAGTATTCCCCTGTCTTGAGCTTTCCTTTGAGGTCGTAATACTCCAAATGCGAGTGCGCGTTCACGAATGCGGGCGAGAGCAGCAGGCCGGCTTCGTCTCGCTCGGCCCTGGTCCAGGGGCGTATCTCCGCGATCCGCCCTGCCTCGATACAAACTTCCAATCCCGGCACGATCTCCGGGCCGGGAGCAACGATCGCATCCGGTCGCAGGATCATAGTTCAGCGTCCCAAGCAGCCTGGTATTGATCGCGATTGAGATTCTTTACATGTAGGTCTGCAAAGAGCACATTGTATCTGTATTTGTGGAGTTTCTTCAGAATCGTGTCCAAGTCGTCCGTGTGCCTGAGGATGTCCTCGCTGGTGTGCCAGGCGCCGGATCCGTCGAAATAGACGTTGATGGAGGCCGGGTCGCGCAGGGACGTGCCTTGAAGGCTACGCACCGTCAACTCTGTGCGATAGTAGTAGCTCGTGCCGTAGGTTGCGTAGCTCGAGGGACTTGCCGGAAGGCGGACAAAGGCGACGTCATCAATGTCCTGTCCGTGATCCGCTGGGCACTTCCACACTGCCATCGTGGGCAGGTACGGCTCCAGCAATTCGTGCATCAAGGGCAGATACGGGATCTTGGCTCGAAACTGCGGTTCGTGATCCCAAATCTCCGGCGTGAACTTGTCGGCGGGATCAATGCCCAAAGGCCAGATGTCGTCGTAGTCCTGCATATAAAGAGCGAAGGCGCCCCCGATCTGCTTCAGATTCTGGATGCAGACGCTCTGCTGAGAGGCTCGTTTGGCCTTGACGAAAACAGGGATGAGCAGCGCCGCCAGGATCGCCACGATGGCCAGCACGACGAGCAGCTCGATTAGGGTCAGTCCTCGGCGCCGCATACTCCTATTCTACTGAAGATCCTGCGCTTCCGTTGCCATCCGCGCCCTCGAGCTGCGCTCCGTTGCAGAATCCGGATCAACTCCTGGGTTGCAGCGCCTGAAGCCGGTTGCCATCCGGATCGCGAAAGGCGAGAGTCGGGCCGGACGGCGTGTCGTGATATTCGGATGCGCACTCGACGCCCGCAGCTTCGAGTCGTTTTCGCAAGTCCTCCAGGTCGTCTACCTCCAGACACACGGTCCATCCGCCCTTTTGGACGCCCTCGCCGCCTTGGTGCAGAGCGAGGCGCACTCCGCCCACCCGCAGCTCCGACCAGTAGGGGTTTTCGGAAACGACCTCCACGCCGAGGACGTCGCGGTAGAACGCCACCGCCCTTTCCATGTCCTCCACCGGGCACCAGACAACCGACCAACGCGCGCTCACGGGACCCTTTTACCCGCTCCCGCGGCTTGTCAACGCGTAGGTTCGTCTACCGGATGCGCCGGAGGATCTCTTGGATCGCGCGCTCCAGCTGGGGATCCTTGCCCGACAGGAAATCCTCGTTGGGCCAAGGAACCTTGATGTCCGGCTGCTGACCGATGTTCTCCATGGGACTGCCGTCGAGGCGGTACACCGCGCCCATCGGCATCCGGATGCTGGTTCCGTCAACGAGGCGCGAGCCCCACGTCCAGATCACGTACCCCGGCGTCGGCATACCGACCAGCGTCGCCAGCCCACGCGCCTTCATCGCGTAAGGGAACATCTCCGCGTTCGAGAACGAGTTCTCGTGCATGAGGACGATAATCGGTTTGTCCCAAAGACGATCGCTTGGCGCGTTCTGCACGAAGGAATCGCGGTACCGGTAGTAGCCGTGCGGCTTCCGTTCCAGCCAGTCGATCAAGGTGTCGCTGATGTTGCCGCCGCCGTTGAACCGAACGTCAATGATCATCGCGTCCCGTCCCTGCGCGTACTCCCAGAACTCTTCTTCGAACAGGTCTCGGTTTGTGCCGCCCATGCCTGCGATGTGGACGTAGCTCACCCGTCCGTTCGTCTCCCGCTCCACGCGCTCGCGGTTCTTGCGGACCCAGTTCTCCTGCCAGAGGCTTCGCATCCCTCCGGAAGATTGAGCCGCATACCGCACCTCGCGCGCGCCCTCCTTCGTCGGCTTATCGTTCACGAGGAAGACGAGATCGCGGCCGTTCTGGTTATGAAGAGTGTCCCACAGATGTTCGTCCAGAGTAACGTCCTTGCCGTTGATCGCCAGAACGTACTCGCCCGGCTTGATCGCCGTCTTTTCGAACCACGCGGGCGCACCCTCGAAGACCTCGGCGACCCGGATGCCGGGCCCCTCATACGAATAGTCGAAGAAGAACCCCGGGTGCGAGACCGACGGTCCATTCACGCCGCCGGGAGCGCTGCCGACCTCCGAGTGCGACGCCTCCAGCTCCCCAACCATCAGATTGAGCAACTC
>RFHN01000160.1 GCA_003695835.1 Armatimonadota bacterium | reverse complement strand
GCGCTCATCTATGTCTTCGGTGGCATGGCGATTGCGACCATCGCGGCTTTCGTATACTTGCAGATCAACAAAAAGGATCGAGTCATCGTTCCGAACTTGGTAGGAATGCCGCTGACGGAGGCCCGGACGGTTGCGCAACAAACGAATCTTCAGATCGCGGTGGAGGATGAAGAGTACAACGATGAGTATCCCGAGCCTCAAACGGTGATCCGAGTCAGCCCAGCTCCCGGGACGCCAGTATATGAGGGAAGCGAAGTGCGCGTTGTCATCAGCTTGGGCAGTACACGGGTGGATGTACCGGACCTGCGCGGGCTGACCATCGCGGAGGCTCGCAGGCAACTGGATGCCGTAGGATTGCGGCTCGGGAGCCAAGTGCAGTATCGCAGTAGCTCCCGGTACGAGAAGGGACAGATTATTGATTCGTCTCCCGGTCCTCGGGAGCGAGTTCGTCGCGGGGGCACAGTCGAGGTCGTCGTCAGCACGGGGGACCGGCCGCCCGATCAACCGGTCGGTAGCACAGAGGAATTGACTCCGTATTATTTCTCCCTGAGCTTCCGGATCCCGCCGGGGGACGGTAAAGTCCTGGTTCGCGTGGAGATGGTGGATGAAGAAGGCGTGCCCAAGGTTGTGTTTGAGGAGGAGCGGGATCCAGGGGATGAGATTTCGCTCGAGCGGATCGAAGGGCTCGGTGAGAAAGCAACCTTCCGTATATACTACAACGACGTGTTGGATGCCGAAATCACCCGTCGAGGGGAGCCTCAGTGAAGATCGTCCTCGCGCCTTCGATCCTCTCTGCAAACTTCGGCCGCTTAGCGGAGACGGTCGAGGAGTTGAACGACCTCGACTGCGATTGGATCCATGTAGACGTTATGGATGGGCACTTTGTGCCGCCGATTACGTTCGGAGCGCAGCTCGTCAAGGACTTGAAAAAAGTGGCGAAGAAACCCCTCGACTGCCATCTTATGGTGAGTCGTCCGGAGGAGCAGGTCGAGCTTTTCGCCGAAGCCGGCGCGGACCGTATCACTGTTCATGCGGAAGCAACGCAGCATCTGCACCGTCTGTTGCAGCGGATCTGCGCGTTGGGCGTGAGCGCCGGAGTTGCCGTCAACCCTGCTACGCCCGTCTCCGTGGTCGAACACGTGCTGGGGTTGGCGGACTTGGTCCTTGTGATGACGGTAAACCCGGGTTGGGGCGGACAGAGGTTCTTGGAGGAGTGTCTGCCGAAAGTGGAGGCTGTGAGACGCATGGCTCCCGACCATTGGATCGAGGTGGACGGGGGGATCGACCTGGAGACTGCGCCGCGGGTCGTAAGCGCTGGCGCGAACGCGCTGGTCGCCGGCAACTACACGTTTAGCGGCGATCCCGCAGAGCGATTGGCTGCTCTAAGAAGTGTCGTATGCGCCGTCTCCAAGTAATCACAACGGTTCTGCTGGTTCTTGGGCTTGCGCTGATTCTCAGCTATCCGTGGACGGTCGGCGCCCGACCTTCGGATGTGGCCAATCGGGCGGAGGTAGCCGCCTATCTCACTCGATTGTTCGTCTTCTTCTGTGTTGCGGTGGCGGTTTTCCTCGGCGCGGCGATTTCGGCGGCCATCATGATCCGGCGCGTGCGCCATGAGTATCGAGAGATGTTGATCAGCAATCTGGCGGACCTGCTCACCGCGTCGGCAGAGCGGGCTGAATCAGAGCAAACCGAGGAGAGCGAGGAGGGGAAGAATGACGCCTGAAGCCGCCATGCGTCGCGCCATCGAACTGTCTTGGCGGGGATTCCCTGCTCCTAACCCTCGCGTGGGGGCCGTCGTCGTTCGAGAGGGTCGCATCGTCGGGGAGGGATACCACGTTGCCGCTGGCCATCCCCACGCGGAGGCAGTCGCGTTGGATGACGCCGGGGAGGCAGCCAAGGGCGCGGACCTGTTCGTAACCTTGGAGCCTTGCAGGCACCACGGGAGGACGCCGCCCTGCGTGGACAGGATTCTGAAGGCGGGAATCCGGAGGGTCTACTTCGCGTGGCCGGATCCGACCGAGTCGGCAGGGGGCGGGGCGATCGTCCTCCGCGAAGCGGGCGTCGAAGTGCACGAAGGGCTGCTGGCGGAGGAGGCGAAGGAACCTCTTTGGCAGTTCCTAACGAGTCACGCCCTGGGGCGGGCCGTAGTCGTGCTCAAGGCAGCCATCACTTTGGACGGGCGGATCGCGACGCGCACGGGCGATAGCCGGTGGATCACAAGCGACGAGTTCCGAGTTCGGGCGCACCAGCTGAGGGCGGAGCTTGGCGCGGTCCTAATCGGGGCCGGTACGGCCGTGGCCGACAATCCGATGCTTACGGTGCGAGAGGCGGAGGCGGTCAACCAGCCGCTCCGGATCGTTCTCGACCCTGACGGCTCCGTGCCGCCGACGCACTATCTACTCGCTGATGGACGCGCCGAGACTTGGCATGTTCGACGCGGTGAAGTTCCGATGGTGGAGGGGGAGTTCGACCTCCCCGCTTTGTTGCGCGAGCTTTATCAGCGCGGCTATACGGGCGTGCTCGTCGAGGGGGGCGGCCGGACCCATGAGACGTTCCTCAGACAGGGCGTCGCCGATCGTGTGGAGCTCCACGTGGCGCCCCTGATCTTCGGCGGCGGGATCGGCTGGGCAGAGGGCAAAGGCGTGGAGTCGGTCAAGGACGCTTGGCGGTTGAAGAGCCTGTCGGTGGAGCCGTTCGCCGAAGGGTTCCTCGTGCGCGGCGAGGTGGTTCGCTGATGTTTACGGGAATCGTGGAGGCGGTAGGGGAGGTCGCGTCCGCGGGGACACGACTCGTGATTCGAGCCGAATTCGCCGTTTCGGAGGGCGAGAGCGTGGCGGTGAATGGGTGCTGCCTGACGCATATTGGCGGAGAGGATCTCTGCTTTGAGCTCTCCAACGAGACTCTCTCCCGGACTACACTCGGCGAGTTGCGCCCGGGCGATGCCGTCAACCTGGAGCGGGCGCTGGCGGTGGGCGATCGGTTGGGGGGGCACTTTGTCAGCGGCCACGTGGACGCCGTAGCACGGGTCATCGAGGTTCGGCGGGAGGCGATTGGGAAGACCCTCGTGGTTGAGATTCCGCCGGGCGGGGAGCGGTACTTCGTGGACAAGGGTTCGGTCGCGCTGGACGGAGTCAGTCTGACGGTCGTACGGCCTGTCGAGGGCCGTTTCGAGGTCGCCCTGGTGCCCCACACGTTGGAGCGCACGACCTTGGGGCGCGTAGAGGCGGGGCAGAGGCTGAATGTGGAATACGACCTGGTCGCCCGGTATTTGGAGGGTCTTCTGGCGCCGTATCGGGGTTCGAGTGGGTATACTCCCGGTCAGACGGAGTAAGCGTACGATGAAGCGGACGTATCAGCCGAACAACCGCCATAGGAAGAAGACACACGGATTCCGCGTGCGAATGAAGACGAAGAACGGTCGCGCCGTATTGAAGCGGCGACGACTGAAGGGTCGCCATCGCATTGCTGCCTGAGGCCTATCGCCTTCGCTCGAAATCGGATTTTCAGCGCGTTTTTTCCGAAGGTAAGGCGCTCGAGTTGGATGCTGCCCGCATCGTTTATGCGCCAGGATCCGGCCGGGTAGCCGTCGTCGTCGCGAGGTCGTTGGGTTCGGCAGCTCGTCGCAACCAGATTCGCCGGCGGTGGCGGGAGGCAGTTCGGTCTCGTCTCGACGCCATTCCGCGCGATTTGGACGTGGTGCTCATCGTCCGGACATCGGCGGCTCATCTTCGAGGGAAGGAGATAGAGAACGCATTGGAGGAAGCCTTTGCGTGTCTGCGGTGAGAGAGAAGTGGTCGGTTCGTCTGGGTGTGTTTCTGATTCGCATGTATCAGAAAGCAACTGCCTGGATGCCGCCGAGCTGTCGCTACACGCCTTCCTGTTCGCAGTACACTTTAGAGGCGATCCAAAAGTACGGACTGCTCAAGGGCTCATGGCTGGGATTCCGCAGGATTCTACGCTGTCATCCGTTCCGCCCGGGCGGTCACGACCCGGTGCCGTAAGAGTATGAGGATTCCGAATGAGTAAGGGACAACCAGGACAACCGAACGCACGCAGCTCGATAATTCAGACGCTGCTCATCGCAGCCGTCATCTTCCTTGGGCTGCAACTGTTCTTCCCGCAGCGGAACGCTGAGGAAGCGAAGAAGCCGGAGGACCTCGCCGCTTCCTGGCAGGCGGCCAAGAAGGAGAAGAACGTCGTCGAAATCATCTCGATCGGTCCGAACTACGAGAAGTCCCTCTTGCAGGGCGAAGATGGTGCGGCGCCGGAGAAGATCCTCGAGTCTTGGCGAGTCCGATTGGACGTGGCATTGGCGCGACTGGAGCAGGGCAAAGCGAAGGGCGACTACAACGGCGCCGTCATGGCCCACAGCGATTTGCGCAGGCTCGAAGTGGACATCCTGCAGGACAAACAAGTGTCAGGGCCCGAAAAACAAGCTCTGTTGCAGGAGGTCCGGCAGGCGATCCAGACGGTTGCTCAGGAAGGCGATCAACTCGCGAAGACCCGTTCGAATTCCTTTGTGAAGCTCGGCTATGTCCTGGTAGACCGGTTGACGCAGCTGTTCGGCGGGGAAAAGGCGCCTGGATTCAGTTATTGGTTCTCCGCGGTCGTGTTGGCGTTGCTGGTTCGTTTGTTGATCTGGCCGCTTTATAAGAAGCAGTACGTTGCCTTCAAGCGCATGGCGCTCTTGCAGCCGATGATCAAGGATCTGCAGTCGGAGTACGAAGGTGCCGAGCTGCAACAGCGGATCATGAAGCTGTACGCGAAGTACGGAATCAATCCGCTGTCGGGATGTTGGCCGATGCTGATTCAGATTCCCTTTTTCCTTTGGGTGTTCTGGAGCATGCGGGCCTATCAGTTCCAGTACATGAAGGGCACCTTCCTCTGGATCAATCCGGAGCTGTCCGCGCAGTATCCTTCGATCATCGCGCCGAACCTGGGCGAGCGGGACGTGCCACTCATCATCCTTTACGCCCTCTCGATGGTGCTCAGCACGCAGTTTACGATCAGCAGCCCGGAGAACGCTCGGCAGCAGAAGATCATCGGGTTCGTGATGGCAGCGCTGTTCCCCGTCATGTTCATTTTCTGGCCGCTGCCGAGCGCCTTCGTGATCTACTGGATTGCGTTGAACGTCTTCTCGACCCTGCAGACGATCGCTATGAACAAGACTCCGATCCCGCCCCTGGAAGAGGTCCCCGAGCACCTTCAAAAACCGGGACTCTTCGTTCCCAAGGACGGACCGACCGGGAGCAACGGGAAGGAGGTCAAGAAGACCGGCGCGCCGGTCCTCCACAAGAAGCAGAGCGGCAAGCAGAAGCGGAGAAAGCGCAAGTAGCCGACGTTGGGGTATCTTTTGGAGCCAGAGATGAAAGAGGGAGCGGAAGGGAGCGGACGAACGCTGGAAGAGGCGCGGCAAAACGCGGCTGCTGCGCTGGGCCTCTCCGTTGACGAGTGCGACTTCGAAATCCTCGAAGAGCGAGCCGGCGGGCTGTTCTCCCGCGCCAAGTTCGTCGTGCGCGCAGTGCCCAAGGCTGTCGAGAAGGGTGAGGCACAGCCTGCGCAAGAAGAGGCGCCGACGGAATCTGAGCCGATTACCGCTACGGAAGAGGACGGCGAGCGGGCGCGGGCGCTCGTGGAAGAGATGCTCGCGCAAGCAGGGTTCGAGGTCGAGGTGACGGTCGAGAGCCTAACGGGCAAGTACGTGAACCTGAAGCTCCAGGGGCCTGACGAGGAGTTGATCCAGCAGAAGAAGGGAGCCGTCCTGGACGCAATCCAGTTTCTGGGCAATGCGCTGTACAGCCATGGTCGGCAGGAAAGCGCCCGGTTGACGGTGGACGTGGGCGCCTACCGCTCGAAGCGCCAACAGGTTCTCGAAAAATTGGCGCGAGACATCGCGGCTTTGGTGATCGAGAAGCAGGAAGAGGCGGTTCTGGATCCGCTGCCCGCGCACGAGCGACGGATCATTCACAACGCGCTCAAGGACATGGAGGGCGTCGAGACCTATAGCGAAGGCGAAGAGCCTCAGCGCTACGTGGTCATCGCTCCGAAGAGCTGACGGTTCCTACGGCGCGTTTCTGCAGAAGTCGTCCCACTGCGTCGCCTGCGCGAAGCTGAGCAGGCCGTAGGTGTTCCAGTACGTTTGATTCCGGTTGCCAAACTCGATGCTGATGCCGTGGCTATTCGGCGACAGCGAGTTGTGCGCGTTATGGACGACGAACTGCTCCACGGCCGCCATTACATTGTCGCACGCTGCGTCAATCTGCGCGTCGTTGATCTTCTCTTTGAGCTTGAACGCGAGGTGCCACAAGTCGCGGTACCATCGCGTTTGGCTTGGGCTGTAGGCCTGCGCTTCGTTCCTGGCGGCCTGAATCTCGGCATCGAAGGTCCCGCCTTGATTCTTTTGGATCAGCAGCTGCGCAAGCGCGTTGCACGCGTCCGCCACGGCTTGACGGTCGCTCAACCGCACCATGCTCTGCGTGATCTTCCTTGTTTCGCCGTAGAAGGCGAGCATTCCTTGCCCGAACTTTTCGCCGAGCTGCTCGGTCGTCAGGTTCGGGTTGTCGCGAAGCGGACCGAACACGAGATCGTAGGGCAATCCCTCCGCCGGAGGGCTTTCCTCGCTGCCGACCATGTATTGAACGTTGGAGGGCATCTCGTAGGCGACCTCCATCATCTGCATCAGGCTGGAATCCCAGCTGACGATGTCGATCGTGTCGAGGCCGCCCAACGCTTGCCCCAGCTGCCACGTCTCGATGTTGGTGAAGAATTCGTCGTCGAAGCTGAATCCACGCGTGCCGTACCGGTCGTCCGTCATTCGCCAGCCGCTGCCGTGATTCCAGAGGACGAGAACGTACCGCTCGGCTGGGTAGTTGGCCATCGTCCATTGCACGAAACTGCGCAAAGTCGCTGCGCTCCCCATGTCCACGCCGTTGCCGAGGTTCTGGATCAGTTGGCTTCTGACGCCCGACCAGCTGTTCGAGCTATCCGGGTCGTATTTGATGAGATACCGCCGCGTACCGGTCCAAGGGGCGCCGTAGCCGAGACTTTGGACACGCTTCCACTGCACGACGAAGCGCACTTGAGGGTTGTTGGCGACCCGTTCCATCTGATTCACGTTGAGGTCGCTGAACGAGTCGAGGTCGTTCGCAGCGTTGAGGAAGACCATGATCGTCCACTTCGTCGTTTGTGCGTTGTTCGGCTCGATTTGGAGGATGGAGCTGGCCTGGAACGTCAAAGCCGATGCTCGAATGACGCCTTGCCCCTCAGCCTGCGCCGTGACCAAACCGTCCCCGTCTACCGACGCGTTGCCGTTGAGAGATTCCCACGTGATTGCGCCCGGGGCGAGGAAGACGCTTTTGTTGTCGCTCGACAACGCCACGGCGCACAGTTGAATCGTTTCGCCCACTTTGAGTGTGGCGCTGGAGGGGTGAACCTCCAGACGCGTCGCCGTTCCGACTGTTGTCGTCAGGTAGGTGGTCGTTCCGCTGACCTGAACGCGGTCCTTGATCCTGCCGATTACGGTTCCTTGGCCGTTCGCCTGGCTGTAGAGGTCGACCTGCAAGAGGTACGGCCCCGGGCCCAGATTGGAGAAGGTCCAGGACGATTGGGCGCCTTCGTTAAGGACGGCGGATCCGACCTGCTCGTCCGATAACGTGAAGAGCCGCACCAGCTGGCTTCGGGTGCCGCCAGCGGTACCCCACTCCGTACCGTACTGCAAGGTGGCGAACGAGTTCCCGCCGCCCCCGCCGCAGCCGACAACAAGCACCAACACCGCAAAAACAACAGGCAGGACGCGCATCATAAAGCCCTGTATAGTAGACGATTCGCGCCCGAACGGGTTCCATGCCGGCCAACGCCTTGACAGAGAAGCCAGAAAGCGGATAAAATAGCCCTTCGCAGCCGGTCTGTACGTCCGGCGGAATGCGGAGCAGCGAGTATGTACGCAATTATCAAGGCTGGCGGGTGCCAGTATCGAGTTCAGGAAAACGACGTGGTGGCGGTGAACCGGCTTCCAGGCGAGCCCGGTTCGACCGTAGTCTTGGAGCAAGTGCTGCTCGTCGGTGGCGACAAGCCGCTCGTCGGTTCTCCCACGGTGGAGGGCGCGAAGGTGGAAGCTGAGATCGTGCGCCACAAGCGTGGCCCGAAGATTCGAGGCTTCACGTACAAGGCGAAGAAGAACGTTCGCCGCCGGTGGGGACATCGGCAGGAGTTGACGGAACTGAAGATCGTTTCGATCGTTCCCGGTAAAGGAAAGTAAGAGATGGCTCACAAGAAAGGCGTTGGATCTTCTAAGAACGGGCGCGATAGCGTTGGTCGTCGTCTTGGCGTCAAGCGCTTCGCTGGTCAGGTGGTTCGCGCTGGCTCGATTCTGTGCCGGCAGCGTGGGACCCGCTTCTATCCCGGCAAGAACGTCGGGATTGGCAACGATCATACGCTCTTCGCCCTGATTGATGGCGTGGTGCAGTTTGAGGGACCGAAGCAAAAACGACGAATTGCGGTGTATCCCGCAGAATCAACAGCACAGTAACCCAACTGTGTTCGTTGTCTCTTGGCCTCAAGACGGGTTCCGGAAATCGGAGCCCGTCTTTCTTATAACTTCGCTATAATTCGAGCAGATGGATACGCTCGAGAGCCGGTTGAGACGGGTGGTTCGTGGCCTTGGTTCCTGCTTGGTCGGTTTCTCCGGAGGCGTGGACTCTTCGCTTCTGCTT
>RFHN01000159.1 GCA_003695835.1 Armatimonadota bacterium | reverse complement strand
GATATCGGCGCTGCGTTTCGTTACTGGTCAGAAGGAAAGAACCGTCGCTGAACGGCGCCTGCGCCAGCAAGCGTCGAACTGGACACCTCCTGACAAAGGAGCGCCCCTTCAGAGGAGAAGGGGCGCTTCGCTTTTTGGCGTGCCGCCGCGACACCTCGAGACTCGCCAAGCGTCTATACTACGTTTTGGAAACCATGCGAAAAATTCTCACCGCTATAGTCCTCACGCTTGTTGCCTTGCCGAATCTCTTTGCGCAAGGGGCCGACAAGATCATCCTCAAGGTCAACAACCGCTCGTTCACTGAGAAGGAGTACTTCCAGCGAATGGAGTTCCTGAACGACGTCTACATGGCGATCGATGGCGGCTTCCTCGAAGCGCCCCCGGGGTTCATCACCTTACTGCGCATGATCAACGATGAGTTGATTCTCGAGCTCGCGCGACAGAAGGGCGTGATGCCCACGCAGGGGGAGATTGATTCCGAGTTTGCGAAGAGGAAGCAGGGCAACGCCGAGCTATTCGCAGAGATGGAAGCCATTGGAATCAGCGAGGCGGAGCTGAAGCTCCGCGCGACGATTGACCTCGCCCAGTTCAAGCTGCTCACGATGGGAGTAACCGTCACGGATGAGCAGGTGGACGAGCACTACAAAGCCAATCCGCAGCTCTATACCGTTCCCGGCATCCTTCATCTCCGGGTCATCGTTGTGAAGGACGAGGCGGCAAAAGCCGCCGTGGACGAAGCGCTGAAGACGAAGCCGTTCGGAGAAGTCGCTCAAGAGCATTCGGTAGACGCGACGAAAGCGATCGGCGGCGACCTGGGTGTAATCCCGATCGGCAATCTGCCGGAACGGATTCAGCAACAGTTCAAGGATGTCCCAGTTGGAAAGACGACGGACTGGATCGAATCCAGCGGCTCGTGGCTCAAGTACTTCGTCGAGGAGAAGACGGAAACGACTGTCAAGCCGCTCACGCCCGAGCTCCGAGAAACGATCCGCAAACGCCTCATGCTCGAGATCGGCAAGCAGAAGAACCGTCTGCAAGACGACCTGGACGCTCTTCGCGCTTCAGCCAAGATCGAGTTCTCCAATCCGGGCATGAAGACCCTTTACGAGCGATATATGAAAGAATACTTCCGCAGCGCCGGCGGAGGTAGCCGTCCGTAATGCCGCTGCGAGTCGTTGGTCTCGGGCCAGGCGATCCACGCAGAATCCCGGAGCGGAATTGGAAAGCTCTGAGGGAAGCCTCAGCGCTCCTCTTGCGAACCGAGCGCCACCCCTCCGCGGAGGCGCTCCAGGCAGAGGGCATCCGCTACACGACTTGCGACGACCTCTACGAGGCGTGCGAGACGTTCGAGGAACTGTATGAGAAGATCGCTGAGCGAGCGGCTGCTCTGCCCGAGGATGGAGCTTTCGCCGTTCCCGGGCACCCTCTGGTAGGCGAGGAATCCGTTCAACGGTTGCGAGCGCGCCGGTCTCTCGAGATCCTGCCGGCGCCGAGTTTCGTGGAAACGGTCCTCGAAGCCGTCGGTCTTTCTCTTACCCATCCCCTGCAAGTGTGGGACGCCCACGCGCCGGAGGAGCACTGGCCGGATCCTCGCGCGACCCAGATGGTGTACCAGCTCGATTCGCAGTTGGCCGCATCGCAAGCGAAGCTGCATCTTCTTCGCTTCTTCCCAGAAGAGCATCCCGTGTTCCTCGTGGACGCCGCTGGCACGGAGTTCGAGAAGGTGAGGCACTTGCCTCTACATCTCTTGGACCACCAGCCGATGTCGCCGCTCACTACCGCCGTGATCGAGGGATTGCCGCTCGAGCGCCCGCACGGATTCTACGGCCTGGTGAACATCGTGGATCGCTTGCTCGGCCCTGGCGGATGCCCGTGGGATCAAGCGCAGACGCACGAAACGCTCAAGAAACACTTGCTCGAGGAAGCGTACGAAACGATTGAGGCCATTGATAGCGGCGATCCGGACAAGCTCTGCGAAGAGCTCGGCGACCTTCTTCTGCAACCCGTCTTACACGCCCAGATGGACGCCCTCGAGGGCTACTACGACGTAGAGGATGTGATACGGGTGCTATCCGAGAAACTGATCCGACGCCACCCTCACGTATTTGGAGGGGAGAACGCACCGACGCCGGAAGAGGTTCTTCAGAATTGGGATCGGATCAAACGAGAGGAGCGCGGGGGCGAGCAAAGCATCCTTTCAGGCGTGCCGCCCTCCCTACCCGCGCTTCTGCGCGCCCACGAAGTCAGCAAACGCGCCGCCAGGGTCGGCTTCGAATGGCCCTCAGTGGAAGCCGTTTGGGAAAAGGTGCGGGAGGAGGAGCAGGAGTTCTTGCAGGCGACGCGAGAGGGAGACACGACGCGCGCGGAGGAGGAGCTTGGCGATCTGCTCTTCTCTCTCGTGAACGTCGCTCGCTGGCACGGCCTCGACCCTGAGGAGGCGCTGCGCAAGATGGTGACTCGCTTTTGCGAAAGGTTTTGGGATATGGAGCAGGCAGCCGGTAAGGACCTCAAGGAGCTCTCTCCGGAGGAATGGGATGCTCTTTGGGAGAGGGCCAAAGAGTCTTCGCACTGATGGACGTCCTGGAACTTCTGGAGCGCAAGGACAAGTGCTATCTCGGAGGCGGAGGCGGCGCCGTCTACGCGCCTCCGTTTCCTCGATACGTGACGGCACCCGGCTTCTGGGACGAATGCTCCTGGGCGGATTTCCGGTTTCCCCGTCTCTTCACGGCTTTCTTCGTTCGCAAGGGGCGCCCCGTGCCCTTCGAGAGCGAGTTGCTATCCTGGAGACCGGATCGCATGCTCATCGAGCACCGCGGCGAGGAACTGAGAATCCTCGAAACTCGGTGTGTATTAGAGGGCAACGTGTGGATCTCTCGGTTCGAAGAGAGGGAGGGAAGGCCGTTCGACCTTCTTGTTTGGTCCCTCTTCGAAAACCGCCTGCGCGGCACCGGCTTGCCTCGTCGTTCGGTCCGAAATGTCCGGGAAGCCTCAGGCACGATACTCTGGAAGGCAGTCGAGTCTTGGCTCATTACGGAGGAGGTGAACCGCACAGGCTCGGACGACTTCTCGCCTCGTCAGCAGGAGCATGGCGTGGAGCGTTCCGGCGAGGTCGCTTTCGCGCTCGGCGCAGACAGCACTCCCCTGGGCGTCGCACTCTGCACTTCGGAGACTGCAGACGAGCGGCCACGCTGGGAGAACGCAGCCTTCACTTCCCTGTTCCGTGACGGCAGATTGGGGAACGCCTTTGGTTTGACCGGCGAAGGATGGTTGCACATCGGCGCGCACTTTTCGTCTCGCGGGAAGCCGCTCACGGTCGGCATCGCGGCCGCGGCCGAGGATCAAACCGCAGCGCAGGCCCTTCTCCAGTCGCTCGATAGCGACCCGATTGCCGCATCCGAACGATCCTGGCGCGATTGGTTCGCCGGAGCGCCTCGCTTTGAGTGCTCCGACCCGTTGCTCACGCGCCACTACTGGTACCGCTGGTATGGGCTTAGGCTCTCGACCGTCGCCGTACGAACGGAGACCTACCCTTACCCGTGCGTCTTTGAGGGCATCGGACCGTTTCGTAATCTCATCAGTTATTCCTCCGCCGCTCTTCTGCGCGACTTGGCGTGGCGACAAGATCCCTCGTTGGCGCAGGGTGTGCTGGAGAACTTCCTCGTTCATCAGCGCGAAGACGGATCGTTCCCGGGTCACATCACGACGGTTCGGCCGAATCGCGACTTCTATCATGCCAACTGGGGCGACGCCGTTGATCGGCTGCTGTGGCTTCACGAGCTCAGCCCCGAGTTCTTGGATCGTCTCTGGTCGGGGCTGGCTCGCTACTCCGACTACCTACGAACAGAGCGCGATCCCGAGGATTCGGGCCTGACCACCGTGATTGACCAGAACGAAACCGGGCAGGAGTACTCGTCTCGCTACCAATGGGCGTCCCAGCAGGCGGACCAATGGCAGCAGTTTCAGCTCAAGGGGGTGGACGCAAGTTGGTACGCATTCACCTTAGAGTGGCTGCTTGCCTCGCGTGGGCCCGATGGGGAAAAGCGAGCCGAGAGGGTCAAGCAGATGGCGCGGGCCATCGCCTCACTCTGGGATCCGGATGCGGCGATCTTCAAGGATCGGCGGCCCGGAAGCGAAACGTTGAGCCCCGCCCAATCGGTTACCGGTTTCTATCCGCTGGTCGAGTTCTTGCCGTCGAACGTGCGCCCATCGGAGGCTCTTGCTGTCTCGCTCTTGAACGAGAACGAGTTTTGGACGCCGTACCCCGTCGCGACAAGCCCACAAAGCGATCCGCTTTTCAGCTCGGAAGGTTACTGGCGGGGCCGGAGAATGAACTGCCCTTGGAACGGCCGCGTCTGGCCGATGGCGAATGCCCATATCGTGGACACGTTGGCTCGATTGGTCGCTGCGAGGCCGGACGCGCAAGACTTGCGACCCGTTGCAGGTCGCCTCTTCCGCAGGTGGCTCGAAATGATGACGTTTGGCGGCGACCCGACGCGGCCCAACTGCTTCGAGCATTACGACCCCTTTACGGGCGAGCCGAGCGCCTACCGGGGCGTAGACGACTACATGCACTCCTGGCTGATTGACATCTACCTGACACACCTGTGCGGAATCGACGCGGAGACGGGCACGGTACGCGCTCCGAGCCTGGACTGCGGTCTGGATTGGTGGGGCGTCTCCAACGTATGGGTCCGAGGCGAACGGATCGAGCGCGAGTCGGAGCGCTTTTCGGGCGCTACAGATTGAGGAACAGCTCGTGAACGCGGGAGTCTTCCGTCAGTTCAGGATGGAACGCCGTCCCGAGCATCTTGCCGGAGCGAACGGCAACGACCTTTCCCTCATGTTCCGCGATCGGCTCCACCCCTACGCCGAGCCGAGTCACGAT
>RFHN01000158.1 GCA_003695835.1 Armatimonadota bacterium | reverse complement strand
GTTACAGTGGGCACGATTCCAGGCGGCGCAATCGTCGAGCGTGGTGTCGAGACGCAGTACGAGTTCAACGGGCGATTCGTGCTCGAGCTGATGGACGCCGATTTCACGACGGCGGAACGGATCGCTTCGCGCATTCAGGAGGCGTTGCCGAACCTGGGCGCCGTCGCGGTGGATGGCGGCAGCGTCGAAATCTGGGCTCGCGAGGGGGAGATCGTGGATCCGGTCAGCGTACTGGCTCAGATCGAGTCCGTCGAAGTGGTGCCGGACACGCCCGCGGTTGTGGTCATCAACGAGCGCACGGGGACGATCGTCGTGGGCGGCAATGTGAAGATCGCGCCAGCGATGGTAGCGCATGGCGGCCTCACCGTGCGCATCAACCAGTACAACGAGGTGATACAGCCACCGCCGTTGAGCGGAGGACAGACCGCCCTTCAGCAGAATACGGAAGTGAACGCGAAAGAGGATCGCGTGAACATCGGGGTCGTCAATCCAAATGCGACGATCGAGGACCTTGCCAAGGTGTTCCGCGCGCTCAAGGTCTCGCCGACCACCCTCATCGCGATCCTCCAGGACCTGCGGGCTCAAGGCGCCATCAAAGCGAGGATCGTGATCCGATGAGAATCGTGAGCACAGTCCCATCGGCACAGCTTCCGACGCAGCACCCTCGGCTCGCGGAACTGAAGAAAGCCGCCCAAGGCATCGAGACCATGTTCGTGAAGTTGCTGGCGGCGCAGATGAGGAAGGACGGGTTCACCGCGTTCTTCGGCAGCGGCACTGCCGGCGAGATCTATGCAGACTTCATGGATCAAGCGATCGCGGACACTGTCTCGAAAGGGAAGGGAATCGGGATCGCGGAGATGGTTGTGAAGACCCTGGAGCCGCGAGTCTTGCAGCGCATCGCTGCAGAGGAAGAGTTGAGGGCGCGCGCGGAGGCCGGCCAAAGCGCCGCTCGCGCCAACGATCATGATGGAGGAAAAGAATGACGCAAACACGGAACCTGCAGACGCTGTGGTGGGAGTGGATCGGCACGAGCGAACGACTCGTTCGCGCTCTCCACGAACAGACCGCAGCGATCATGCTTCGCGACATCGAACGGTTGGAGGAACTTCAGCCGAACATCGAAAGACTGATGCAGTCCCTTCGGGAAGCCGACGAACAGGCAACGGAGGCCGCCCAGAGGCTGGCCGAAGATCTGGGAGCAACCAAGCCCGGACTTCGAGGTCTCTTGGAGAGAATCAGCGATCCCAAAGAGGCGGAACAGCTGCAAGCCTTGGCGAATCGCGTCCGCGTGGCGGCGCAGACGATTCAGGGGCTTGTACGCAAAAACGAAGCCCTGATCGAGAACGAGCTGGCCTACATCGGCGGAACGCTTCACCTGCTCGCGCAATCGGCGCAGCAGAAAGGCCCCTATCAAGCCGCCGACCGCGCGGCCGTACTCATGGATGAGGTGGCGTAACGATGCCTTCCGCATTCTCGGGGATTGACATCGCGGCAAGAGCGCTTCGGACGTTCGAGGCGGCGCTCAACGTGACCGGACACAACATCGCAAACGTCAACACGAGGGGCTACGCCCGCCAGCGTTTGGAGATCGGACAAACCTTGCCCGAACAGCGCTGGACGCTCAGCGGTTTGGCCATGTTCGGGACGGGCACGTTCATTCAAGGCGTCGCCCAAATCCGAGACCTGTTCCTCGATGGTCGCTTCCTCGAGGTTTCGTCGGAGCGCTCGAAGAGCGGCACGATGCGGGATGCGTTGCAAGCCGTCGAGCAGGTCCTTGGCGAGCCGGCGAGTCATGCGATCTCCGACGCGCTGAATGCGTTCTTCGACTCGTGGAACAACCTTGCGGCCAATCCCGCCGACGAGGCCGCCCGCATTGACGTCCGTATCAAGGCGGCGACGTTCGTGAGTCGCGTCCGAGACGCGCACGAGCGACTCATGACGCAGGACACACTACTCCGCCAACAGGTGGATGCGACGATCGTCCGAATCAACGAACTGGGTCGAAGAATCGCCGACCTGAATCGCGAGATCCGACAGCAAATGGCGGCGGGCGCGGACCCGAACGATGCCATGGACCAGCGACAAGTCGCCCTCGAAGACTTGAGCGAGCTCGTGGACTTCCGCACGCAGAGGATGGAGGACGGCACCGTCCAGGTCTTCATCCACAACCACACGTTGGTCGGCCAGATTGACGCATTCGACCTCCCCAGCGGATACGACCCGGCGACCGGCACGGTGACCGATGGGACGAGGGTGACCCAGATCAGCGGCGGACGACTCAGCGGTCTGTTCGGTGGGCTCAACGCCCTCACGTCCTATCGGCTCCAGCTGGACACGTTCGTCAACGAGCTGCGAACGCAAGTCAATAATCTCCATGTAACGGGCATAAACCTGAACAATACGACCGGCATTGACTTCTTCTCCGGGACGAATGGGGCGGCTGACCTGGACCTGAGCGACGACGTCAAAGCGGACGCGAAGAACATCGCCGCGGGAGCATCGGGCGCGCCCGGCGACGGCTCCGTGGCGTTGGCCATCGCGCGTCTGCGGGAAGCCCCTCTGACGGTTCTCGGCGGTCGCTCGCTCGCGACCTACTTCGCGGACCTGGTCGGTCGGATCGGTCAAGATTCACAATCTTTCGCCCAAAAGTTGGACATTCAGACGACCTTGCTGAATCAGATCGAGCAGCAGCGCCAGGGCGTGAGCGGTGTGAATCTCGACGAGGAGCTCTCGAACATGGTGCGCTACCAGCGTGCCTTCCAATCTGCAGCCAAAGTCCTAAGCGTTTTGGACCAAACGACCGAAGAATTAATCAGAGCCTTCGGCCGGTAGTTCAACCAGGAAAATGAGAATCGGAACCTATCAGCAGTACCAGTCGCTCCAGGACCTGGTCGTGCGCGCCCAGGAGCGCGTCATGAACCTCCAGCGGTCGCTGGCGGACGGCAAACGGATTCGTCAGCCGAGCGACGATCCGTTGGGCACGCTCGACATCCTCGCGTTCCGAACGGCGAGGGCGGCCAGCCAGGCTCACGTGAAGCACGCCGAGGTCGGTGTGCGGAACATGAAGCTGTCCGAAAACTCGTTGAATGGGATTGCGGAGATCCTGAAACGGGCACAGGTTCTCGTCATTCAGGGCGCGAACGCCCCGACGACGCAGGACGCTCGCCAAGCCATGGCGGCGGAGATTCGGACCTTGCGCGAGCGACTCGTCGGCCTCGCAAACTCCCAAGACGGATTCGGCCGGTATCTCTTCGCGGGGACAGCCGTGACGACCGAGCCGTTCGAAGTGAACGGAGATCCGCCGACAATCTCATACAATGGCGACGACGGCAAGCTCCTCCTCGAGGTCGGTCCCGGCACGACGCTCGAGGGCAACCTTCTGATCCAGCAGGAAGTGACGAATGCCTTCAACGCCCTGGTGGACGCCGAGCAGAGGCTGATCGGAGGCGATCTGACCGGTCTCTCCGGGGTAACCCTTCAACTCGTCCAGGACGCGAACGCCGCCATCAATCTCTTGCGGGGCGAAGTCGGCCAACGGCAGACCCAGTTTGCCAGCGCTACGGAGATCGCGACGCGTCGCGCCGACGACCTGACGAAGGCCATCTCCGAAAGGGAGGATATAGACGTTACGGAAGCGATCTCGAATCTTCAAGTGGCGCAGGCGGCCTACCAGGCGAGCCTTGCTTCTTTCTCCATGGTTGGCAGACTTTCTCTATTGGATTTCTTGAGGTAAGAGCGTAATGCAGATTGAAACCCCCCGATTCGGCACGATCGAGTACCAGGAGGAAGACGTCCTCACGTTTCCCGAGGGCATCCTCGGTTTTGAGGAATGTAAACGATACATCGTCCTTCGGCATCGAGACGACAGCCCGTTTTTGTGGCTCCAATCGCTCGATGTACCCCAGGTCGCGTTCCTCGTCACCGATCCCGCGGCGATCGTGTCGGACTACGCGCCGGAGATGCCCGCTCCGGTCGCCAAGATGCTCGAGCTGGACGAGAGCACGCCACGACTGGTCTACGTGATTCTCTCTATCCCGCCCGGACGGCCTCACGAGATGACGGCGAACCTGGCGGGCCCGCTACTCATCAATGTCGTCAAGAGAACGGCTTGC
>RFHN01000157.1 GCA_003695835.1 Armatimonadota bacterium | reverse complement strand
GCGGCAAACACATTGCCCACCGATTTGCTCATCTTGTCGCCGGCCAGCCGCACGGCGCCCCAATGCATCCAATACCTTGCGAACTTCGGCTCCCCGAGATACGCCTCCGCCTGCGCGATCTCGTTTTCGTGGTGCGGGAAGATCAGATCCGTCCCCCCTGCGTGAATATCAAAGTTTGGACCGAGTTCTTTCAAAGAAAGTGCGGAGCATTCGATGTGCCAGCCGGGCCGCCCAGGCCCCCACGGGCTTTCCCAAGCCGGCTCCCCCGGCTTGGCCGCCTTCCAGAGCGCGAAGTCCATCGGGTTCTCCTTCCGCTCGTCCACTTCAATCCGCGCGCCCGCCTGCATGTTCTCCAGCGTTCGATTGCTGAGCTTTCCGTAATCGGGAAGGGAAGTTACGCGGAAGTACACGTCGCCGTCAACGACGTATGCGTGCCCCCGATCTATGATTCGCTGGATCATCTCGATGATCGCGTCCATGTTCTCCGTTACGTAGACCCACTTGGCGGGCTGGACGCCGAGGGCTGCCAAGTCGTCCAAGTACTGCTCCGCGTACTTCTTGGCAACCTCCGAAGGCGGAAGTCCCTCTTCCTGGCTTCTGCGGATGATCTTGTCGTCAATATCGGTGAAGTTCTGAACGAAGTGGACTGTGTAACCTTGATACTCAAACCAGCGCCTTATCACATCGAACAACACCGCCCCGCGCATATGTCCGAGATGGGCAGGGGCCTGAGGCGTAAGGCCGCAGGCATAGATGGACACTTGCCCCGGGTCGCGAGGCTCGAATACCTCTGTCTGCTTGGTGAGGGTGTTATAGATGCGTTGGACCTTCACGGCGCGCTATTTTAGCGTTTCGAGGGTAGTCGAACCATGGCGGGACGACTCATCCGCCTCCTTCGTCATTAGCCCACTTTTCCACATTTTCGAGCAGTTTGGCGTAGCCCTCCATCGCCGCGGCTGCGCCCATGCCGGAACCGAAGGCGCTGCTTCGTTCCACGTACAGCTGCCAAACGTTCGGCTCGCCGTACTTCTGGCAGAGCGCGTCAATCAGCTTGTTCGCGTTGTCCACCGGCTGGTCAATTCGGCTGAAGCTCTTGCTCTCGAGCGCCGCGGCTTGTTGGATGCTGCGGGCCTGGAGCGCCTCCAGCAGCGCCAGCGTGAGTTCTCGAGTACCAAGCAATGCCTCCGTGTATTGGGCGGCGATGCGGCGGCACTCCTCGGGAGGCGGAACCTTTTGAAACTCGGCGGTCAGGTCCTGGAATCGCTTGTCCACGTTCTCGATGAACGTCTCCGCGGTGTTTCGCCGCTTGGCGTCGTCCGCGGCCGCTTGCCCTGCCTCTGTCTCCGCGTAGACGCCGGGCTGGAGCGTGCCGATCATGGCGGTCGCCTCGGAAGCGAGGTCGGTGTTCAACTGTTCGCGCTTGCGGTCGATCCGTTTGAGATGGTCCAGCCAGGCGCGGATCTCTTCGGGCATTCCGCCAGGCTTTTGGGTCGTTGGTTCGGATTCGCCCGGCTCCGACAGCGCCGGGCCTGTTTCGCCGGGTACCACGGCCGTCGGCCCTGCGTGCCCCGCGGCGGCGAGCGCAGGTTCAGAGGTGCCGGGAAGCTTCAAAAGCCCTGTGCGATAGAGCGCAAGCGCTGCCGCCCCAAGCACCAGAAGCCCCACCAGAAACGGCCCAATCTTGACCCACCGACTTGGATCCGAGCCTCCTGCGCCGCAGGCCGGGCAGAAGGGGGCCTGGGCAGGGAGATCCATTCCACACTTGGGACAGCGGTTCATCGTACACCTCTTCTTCTATTTTGGACGATTCATAGAGAACTTTGGCGCCAAAAAGCCATAAGAATCTACGTCGCTCGAATGACCTCTTTGATGCCTTTCACCGTAAACAGCGACCACACTCCCCCTCCCAGCATCGCTCCCGCAAGCGCCAGAAACGCAAGGCTGTACACCAGAACCGATGCCAAGGCCGCAAGGGCGTGCGAGTTCGGGAAGAGGTGCAAGGCGCCGTATCCCAGCGCGCCCGCGACGCCCGCAGAGACCACGGACGGCAGCAACCCGCCGAGGATCTCCCCTCCGGTCGCGCCGAAATGGCTGCGGAGCGCAACCAGGCTTCCAAGGAAACCGACGCCGAGCGCACAAGCCAACGCGACTGCGCCCATCGTCGGGTCTCCGCTTGTCATCGGGAACCCGTACAGCGTGCCCACGCCGACCGCCAAACTCAGCCCCCAAATCCAAACCGAGGGCATCTCCCTGCCCGTCGCAAGAAGGGCGTTCGTAACGATGTACGTGTAGAGCCGTAGCGCCGAAGCGAGAGCCAGCCATTGAGTCGCCGCGACGGCGATCGTCCACTTCTCGCCAAAGAGCAATGGCACGAGAGCAGGCGCCGTCACCCATACCGCTCCATGAATGCCCGTCGAAAGCGCGCCAATCGTCCGAACGGAACGAAGGACGCTTCTCAACAATCGCTCCGGTTCCGAACGAAGTTTCGCGAGAATCGGGAACAACGTGTAATTGGCGGCGTGGCCGAGGCGCGTCGGCGGCGTGATCAGGTTATTGCCAATCCGAAATCCGCCGGCTGCGACGGCACCCGCCCGCTGCTGAACCGCAAGCGTCGGAATCAACTCCAACAGACTGCTGGGAAGGTTCGAACCGAGAATGGCGTAACTCGATTTGAGCAACTCCCTCGCCTTTTCGCGGTCGAAGCGCAGGCGCGGCACAAACGGCGCATACCGGAGGAAGAAGACGACCTGCAGCAACGTTCGGAGAACTGGCATCCCCACGAGCGCCCAGATCCGACGGTCCTCCGGAACCACGAACGCAGCGCCGACTGCCGCACAAACCGCCAAGATGCCAGGCATCGCTTCCGAGATCGCCTTCTCTCGGAACTGAAGTCGTCGCATCAGGCAGCCGAACGGAACGACGCGGAAGAGGTCCATCAACTGCACCGCTGCCAACACGCGAAGAAGGGGCACGAGCCGTTCCTCTTCCAGAACGTGCCCGAACAGCGGTGCGCCAAAGAAGAGGACGCAGGCGAAGAACACCCCCGAAGACGCCGAAAGCCAGAAGACGGTGTCTCGGACCTCCCCCTCCTCGCGGGGCGACGCGATGAACGCCTGCGCCAAACCCGCAACACGCAAAAGGGACGCAAACTCCGCCACGGTGAGCGCCACCATCGCAACGCCGTACTCTTCCCGCAGCAGAAGGCGCGCGAAGACTAGCGCAAAGACGAACTGGACGGCGTTCTGCCCGAATAGCCCGGCCGTTTGCCAGCCGAACCCCTTGACGGCGATGCGCTTGAACTCACTCACGGGCGGCATAGTTTAGAACGCCGCGCCGACCCGCGTGCCTCAAGGCCGACTCGGCCCAAGGCAGAAAGGCGCCGACAATCGCCAGGGTCCGGCCACATCTCGGCGATGTACGGGCTAATCTCGACGATGTACGGCTTGATCTTGAGGATGTAGGGCCTCATCTTGAGGATGTACGGCCTGATTTCGACGATGTACGGCCTTATATTCTCTTCGTGGCGCGCCGCAGGGGGTACCGCGGCGTGTCGCGGGGGGTACAGAGGCGTGTTGCAGGGGGTACCGCGACTGGGCGGCGTTCCCACCTCTTTCCCTCGAAAACCTGCCCTTTACGTGCCTCAGGTCAACGATTCGGCACAGGGAATGAAGGCAACCCAGTCGAAGGTTACCGAGAGTGAGTCCTCATCGCAGAGCCGTCGGTCGTGACACCAGAGCGTGGCGACGAATCCCTTGAAGGTCGTTTGCTCGTGGTCAATGGTGATCCTCACGTTGGCGCCCTCGTCGCTGCCGTGGGTCGAATTCACGGGCACGACCACGGCGCTCTCGTACTCGCCTTGGAGCATGTGCGGTGCCATGTCGGCGAAGTTGACGGCGTCCTTCCACGCCACGGTTACACAGCCCTCCGCGTCCGGTTTGACGTTTTCCGCCCTCCCGTATAGGATGATCGTTCGATGGTACATGCCTGCCTCCCGAGGCGATCCCGCCCCTTATTCTTTTAGACGCAATAGGGATGGAAAAGGGTTGCAGACAAGAACGGATACAATCACGTGTCATG
>RFHN01000156.1 GCA_003695835.1 Armatimonadota bacterium | reverse complement strand
GCTCCCGCTTGAGGACCGGCTGGAGCGACTTCGGCAAGAGCCGAACATCCACGGCAACCTCGTACACGTATTCGTCGAACCACCGATCCGTCATCACCAGATATCCTTTGTCTCCGCTTTCCTGACCCCAACTGTTCTCGACGCGCCAGGCGGTCGGGTTGCCTTCTTCGTCCAGATTGACGCCGGCGAAGACCATCGCATGGTTCATCATACTGTCGCGGTAATCGAGCCGTTCCGCCTTGTCCATTCCAATGGTGCAGCCGTACAGGGCGTCAAAGTCGTAAACCTCGGTATCCAGGATGCCCAACTCGCGCTCCAGGCCTTTGCCGACATCGCATCCGAACCAGACCGGCTCGCCCTTCTTGATCATCGCGATTGCGGTCTGTTTCAACAGCTGGATGTCCACGTTCAGATAACGAATGATCCGTCCCCCGAGGACGTTGCCGAGGTACTGAATGGTGTACAGCTGGTTGAATTCTTTGGCTGGCTGAGGGCAGTGGATCAGGCAGATCTTGTCCTCGACCGTTTCCGCGCAATACTCCACGAAGAACTCTTGCGGAGTGATCCAACCTCGGCGATGAAACTTCCCGGACCGGTCGCGCCACTGCCAATAGAACTGAGTCGGGGGATTCCCCAAATGGATGGCAAGAATGCGATACACGACGTCGAGCATCTCGCGCTTTCGCCTACGGATTTCCCGCTTCGTGTCGCCTCGACGGGCACGCGCGCGAAGCTCGATCGCGAACTCCCGGAGCTTCGACGTCAAGAACGAGTTCATCGCGCCCGTGTTCCCACTGCTTTCGCCTTCGGGCATGAACGCTTTGGGAACGACGCCGTATTTCTCGACAAGATTGAGGAACATGTCCCACTGGCCGCCGTCCTGGATCGGATCGGTCAGCAACCAGTCGAGAAGCCGACTCCCGACCGGTTCGTTCGCCGTCTCGAGAATGCTCTCCAAGAAGAAGTTCGATTTTTCCAGCTTGTCCCAGAACATCAGATAGGACTGCGAAAGCTCGAAGTCGGGCTTCAGTTTCAGCTCCTCGATGAGCTTGGTTCGCATGGTGTTGAGGCCGGCAAACAACCAGCACCTTCCAGAACGCATCTGGCTCGTCGCGTCGCCGCTCTTGACGATGTGACTAAACGTATGCGACAACGTCGAAACGACGTCTCGATTCAACGCAACTTGAAGAGCGGGGTTTCGCGTTACCGCGTTTCGCGCCAGCCGGTTCTTGGGGTCCTTTGCGAACTCTTTTTGAAACCCGCTGATCTGGGCCTGGGAGAGAACGGCGGCGACCGGCGCATGGTCGAATCCGTTCGTGGGCGGACGTTCGGGCGCCTTGTTGGCTCTCTGTTTAGCAGCCTGCTTCTTCGCCATGACGGCCTTTATACCGAGCGGCGCCACGCCGAGGTAAAATCCGGCTGACGCGGCGGCAGTAGCTCAGGGGTTAGAGCGCCTGACTGTGGCTCAGGAGGCCGTGGGTTCAAATCCCATCTGCCGCCCCAGAATCTTCGTAGGGTCAAAGAATTGAGCCGGCTCGCGAGCGAGCCGGCTCGTGTTTGTTACGTCAAACGGGTTTAGTGTCCAGAGCCGCTGCCAGCGTCGCTGGGCTTATCTCCCTCGGCGGGCTTCCCGTTCTTGTATTTCTCGGGGTCGGCTTTGAACTGAGCCGGGCAACCGTCACAGCAGAAGTAGTAACGCTTGCCTTCGTAGTCCTGATAGCCGACAGCTTTGCTCGGGTCCTCGATGACCGTGCCCATGACGGGGCAGACGATCTCGCCTTTGTCGTTGGTGAAGGCGACCGGTTCTGCCTGATCCGCGGGCGGCGTCGGCTCCGGTGCCGGAGTGGTCGTGTTCACGGACGAGGATTGCGTGTCCGTGGTGGTGTCGGTGGTTCCTTCATCGGTCTTCTGGTTACAGCCGGTGAGGGCGAATGCGCCCAAAACCAGAGCGGCAACCAGCGCCAGAATGTTCCATTTCATGTTGGTATCAACCTCCTGCGTTCGATGGTTTTTCCCTTTCGGGTTCCAGACCGATTGCGCGAATCAGCTCTGCCTCCGCCATCCGCTTGTAGCGGTGGGCGTCCGCCACGCTGACTTCGGCCGCAACCAGGTCTGCGAGCACGACCGAAACTTCGGCGTGCACAGCCTTTCCTACGTCGAATCGCAGTTTTGCGATGCGATATGCCTCTTCCGCGGCTCGCAATTGCGCCTCGGCGAAGGCCAAAACGTCGTCTACTGCCCGCCATTTCGCCCATGCTGATCGCACCTGGGCCTCGACCGACAGGCGCTCGGCTTCATAGGATGCGGTCGCCTTGGCCGCCTCCGCTTCGGCCTGTCGAGCCTCGGACGCCCGCATGGAGCCGTCGAACAGCGGAATGCTGAGCAGAACGCCCAGATTATAGCTGGTGTCGGGCGCCATGGAGCGGCCTGTCATCCCAGTCTGGGCGCCAAAGAGGCGGACCTCGGGCAGTTGCGACCGGCGAACGGCGTCCGCCGCAGTACCCGCCTTTTTACGGGCAAACGAGTAGCTCTGCAGCTCCGGTCGGAGGGAGACGGCGAGCTCGAGGGCTTTTTCCAACGTTTCCGGCAGCGTGGCGTCCTGCCACTCGCCCAGTTCGACCGGCTCCGCCAGTTCGCCACCCACAGCCTCTCTCAGCTTGGCGAGCGCTGCCTCGTACTCCGCCTCGGCGACCCGGAGGTCGCGGCGGGCCTTCGCGGTCTGCGCCTCGGCTGCGAAGACGAACGCCTCAGGGACCTTGCCCTCTTCGTATCGCGCGCGCGTCAGCTTCTCCATCTCTTCCGCGGCATCCAGCCCGGCTCGATAGCCGTTGACAGCATCCCGACGATAGGCCGCCTCCGCGAATGCGGTCCGAACTCGAAGCGAGACGTCCAATCGCGTCCGGCGAAGCGCGCTCTCTCCGATGCGAACTCCCAGGTCTCCCACGCGCGCAATCGCGCGATCCTTTCCCGACGTGAACAGCGCCCATTGAAAGACCAGGCTCTCGGCCGCGAAGGGGTCGGGAGGAAGCATGAACATGCGCCCCGGGTTCACCATGGTCATCATCCCCAACGTTCCCGTGCCATCTGAGCCGACCGCATGGAAACTCAGCGTTGGTTGGAACTCGGATAGAAGGGACGCGCGCATGGCTCGCGCGGCATCCACTTCCCTCTCGGCTCCGACGATCAGGGGGTGACGCTCGGTTGCAATGCCGAGTGCGTCTTGTAAGTTGAGGGGCTGTGCGCTTCCGAACACGCCGAGCGCCCCAAGGATTCCAATGCTAAGCAGTTTCTTCATCGTTTGCCTCCACAGGTGGCAAAGTGGACGGATCCTGTTTCAAGATCCTCACCTTAAACCACCGGCTGATGTCATCCACGACGGCGTGCATGACGGGAATGTCCAAGAGAGAGAGTACGGTCCCGACGATCAAGCCGCCGATGATCGTCGTACCCAAGGGCTGGTAGGCATCCAACCCCGTCTTGGGATTGAAGGCGATCTGCCCCATGACGAAGATCGTGATCAGGCTGGTCATCAGGATCGGCCGCAACCGTTCGGGCGCGGCTCGTGCGATCGCTTCGTTTCTCGGCAGGCCACTCTCGCGCATTCTGATGATGAGGTCAATGATGAGAATGGCTGTCACGATGTCCATTCCGCTCAAGACGATCACGCCGAGGATGGACACCGTCGAGAAATGCTGGTGCATGAGATAGAGGAGAAGGAACACGCCACTCAGCTCCAGCGGGATGCTGAAGATCATCTGGAGCGGCTGGAGGAATCCGCCGAACTGTGCCGCCAGGATCAGATACATCAGGACGAGCGCGATCGCAAGACCGTAGAGCATGACGCGGAAGCTGTCCATCATTTGCGTCATATCGCCCCGAGCCTCGATGCCGTAGCCGGGCGGCCAGTTGATCTGCGCCATGGCTCGCATTTGTAGGTCCATCGTCAGGTCCATGCTCGGGCGACTATCCAGGCGATAGTAGCCGGCGATGCTGACGACGCGCCGAAGCTGGTCGTGTTCGATCATGGTCGGTGCGGCTCGTCGCTCCAGGCGCACGAGGTCGAGCAGCGGCACCTGTTCGCCGGTCGGACTTGTCACGAACATCCCCTCGAGATCGGAGATGCGCATCCGCTGATCGTCCTGATATCGGACGCGAATGGTCATCGGCCGCTTGTTTGGCAGCCGATACAGTTCGTTCGTAAATCCGCCTCGAAGGGCGTAGTACGCTTGCATCGCGATGCTTACAGAAGTGAGGCCGTGCCGTGCCGCCTTCTCTTCATCCACGACGAGAGTGTACGTGGGTTGCGACATCTCCCAGGAAAGGAACGGCTGCGCCATGTCCGGCACCTGTTCTTTCGCGATCTTGAGAGTCTCCTTCGCAATCTTGTCAAGAACCTGAAGATCCTTCCCGTAGATCACGAGCGCCACGGGCGCGAGAGCGGTCGCCATGACGTCCGAACCCATCTCTTTCAGCGAGATACGCCGGATACCCTCGATCTCTTTCATGGCGCGGGCATGGATACGATCCATGATCGCCCAGATACTGGGACGTCCCGTGTCCTTGTCGCTGAACGTGAGCATGCCCGTCGCGCCGTTGACGAACTTCATGTTGTAGCCGGTGAAGTAGGTCCCGCCGGTCATGCCCGGACCGCCTTCGGCGCCGATTTCCAGGGCGGCATGCTGAATCCAGCCTTGCTTCCCGCCTTCTTCCATCATGATCTGCTCCAGCTGCCGCACCGCTTCCTCCGTCCGCTTGAACGAAGTTCCCGGCTGCATCTCCAGCTGCAGGCTCGCCTGGCCTACGTCCGCGAGCGGCATCATTTCCGAGCCGATGAAGTAGTAGAACGTGAACCCAAGGATGATCGTGATCCCGATGCGGAGGAAGTTGCTCACCGGGTTCTTGAGCATCGCTCGGACCAGCCGCTCATATCCTCGCTCGATCCGCGTGAGGAACCCTTCGAACGGCTGAAGAACGCTTCGCGAAAACCAGTTCGACTTCCGTTGATCGGGATGCTGCAAGAACCGCGAGCAGAGCGTCGCTGTTAACGTTACGGACACGAAATAACTGAAGACGAGACCAAAGACAATCGGCCAACACAGCCCAATGAACATCAGCTGAGTGATTCCGCCGCTCACCATGAGCGGAACCAACGCGACGATCAGCACGATCGTCGCTGCAAACACGGAACGGCGTACCTCGCTGATGCCGTCAATCGTCGCGCGAACGCGATCCTTGCCCATTCGCATGTGGCGTTCGACGGCGTGAATGTCAATGATCGCGTCGTCCACCAACCGTCCGATTGCGATGAGCAGACCGATCAGCGTGGACGAGTTGAGGCTCATGCCGAGCGCTGCCATACCCATGAGCGACATCGCCATCGAGACCGGGATGGCAGTCAATGCGATGAGCGTTCCGCGTACCTCACCGAGGAAGAACAGCACCGCAATCCCGGTCAGGATGATCGCGAGGATCAGCTCATGGATCATGTTGCCGAAGAGGATGTCCACGAAGCCTGCGTTGTTGTAGGCGACGTCGAACTTGATTCCTGGATACTCTTTCTCCAGTTGCCGCGCCGTCTTGAGGACAGCGTCAATGGTCACCGGCGAACTCGCGTCAGGGTTCTGGAGGACGTTGATCGCGATCCCCTTGTTCACCCCATTCGG
>RFHN01000155.1 GCA_003695835.1 Armatimonadota bacterium | reverse complement strand
GTCTACGTGATTCTCTCTATCCCGCCCGGACGGCCTCACGAGATGACGGCGAACCTGGCGGGCCCGCTACTCATCAATGTCGTCAAGAGAACGGCTTGCCAGGTCGTCGTCGAGGACGAGCGGTGGACAACGAAACACCGCGTATTTCCCGAGACCGCGTCCGAAGAGGAGGTTGCGGATGCCGCTTAGGCGACCGGGGTGTGGAAGTTGACGCCGCAAACCCGGTAAAACAACTGGACCCAGCCAAGGAGGGCGCGGACCGTGTTAGTACTCAGCAGACGGGAACACCAGAGCATCATGATCGGCGACGACATCGAGATCGTCGTCCTTGACATTCGCGGCGAGCAGGTTCGCCTCGGCATCCGCGCGCCCAAGGACGTTCCGATCCTTCGGCAGGAGATCTACGCGCAGATTCAAAAGGAAAACGTCGAAGCGTCGGAGACTCGCCCCGAGGACGTACCAGAGTAGGGGCGGGCAGGTAAAACCTGCGCCACAAGCCCCATGAACGAACTCGAGAGGTTTCGCCGGGCCGTTCTCGTAGCGCTGATCGCGACGTTGATCCTCGTGGCCGTTGGGGGAATTGTGCGTGCGACCGGCGCCGGCCTCGGATGCCCCGACTGGCCTCGGTGCTTCGGATCGTGGGTACCTCCCACGAGCGCCGATCAACTGCCCCCGGAGTTCGACAAGAGCCGATTCAACGTCGTCCAAACGTGGACGGAGTATATCAACCGTTTGATCGGTGTCACCGTCGGCTTCCTCATCCTGTATGCAGCGTTCCGAGCGTTTCGCGTCGTTCGAAGGAACCGTCAGGCCGCGGTTGGGGCTTGGATCGCCCTGGTTCTTGTCGCGTTCCAGGGTTGGCTCGGTGGAGTCGTGGTTCAGTCGGAGCTGCAGCCGTGGCTCATCACGGCGCACATGCTCACGGCGATCGCGATTCTGATGGCATTGACCTACGCTTGGTATGTTGCGGCCCCGGAACGGCTGCTGTCCGGTGCGGGGCGGCGCCCGCTACTGTTCAATGTGGGTTCGGCGTTGTTCGTCGTGCTGGTTTCCCAGATTGCGATCGGGACGCAAGTGCGGGAGCATATTGACGAAATTACAAACCGGACGCCCGATTTACCGCGCTCGGAGTGGTTAGCGGGGGTGAACCCCGTCTTCGTCTTTCACGCCGCTTTCGCTTGGGCGGTCCTACTGCTGGCTTTCGTGTTGTTCGAGGTGGTACGGCGGTCGGATCTTCGCGGCGTTGGGCGCGTCTGCGGGCTTGGCTGCCCCCTGGCGTTGGCCGGGCAGATGCTGATTGGCGGCGCGCTTTCCAGTTTTGCCCTTCCGCCTGTGTTACAGGTTCTTCATCTTTCCATCGCGTCCACCGTCGCGACGGGGCTGTTCCTATTCTTGTTGATTACGGGAGTTCCCCAGCCCCAGCCCGCTCCAGTGGCGGTGGAGAGTGAAACGCCTTCGGAGGAGGTTCGTCCATAACCATGAGAATGACCAAATTCCTTGTCCCTCTCGCCGCGACCCTTTGGTGCCTGCCTGGGGTGGCGCAAGTTCGCACGACGCTCGGCCCTCTCGAGATCACGGTGCCTTCGCAGTACAGCGCAAGCATGCAGCGCAAGGGCTCTCAACTGCAGTTCGCCATCGCATCCCCCAAGATGACGGTCGTTCTTTCCACGTTCAAAGCGCCGAGCGGAGAGAATGCCTGGGAGGTGCTGGACGAGCTCGCTCACTCCCGCCACAAGGGGCAAGCGGAGGTCAAACGGACACAGTGGCTTGGCTTGCCCGCGGTGCTCTATCGGTTGGACGAACGGAAGGGTTCGACGACGCAATACCGGCTCGTGCTCACTGCGCTCGACCTGGACGCCGCCGAGGCGTTCCAACTCGAGATCCTCTTCGGTCCAGAGGTCGCTTCAGAGGTGCAGAAGGCTCTCGAGCGGTGGACCCGAGCGGTGAAGTACCAGCGGGACATCGAGCTTCGGTCGCCGTAGGAAGCGCGAGCGTTTCGCGCCGAACTCAAGTCCCCCTACTTTTGACCCGCGGTCGCGCCGATTACACCCAGCTTCTCGCCGACCTTTCGGAACGCCTCCAGCGCGAAGGCGAGGTCCTCTTCCGTATGAGCGGCGGAGGGCATTGTCCGGATCCGAGCCTTGCCGCGCGGAACTGTCGGGTAGCAGATGGAAAGCGCGTAGACTCCCTCTTCCCAAAGCATTTTCTCCATCTGGACCGCCTTCGCTTCGTCGCCGCAGTACACGGGGGTGATGGGGGTTTCGCTGCCCATCGTGTCGAAGCCGAGATTAGCCAGGTTCTCCTTCCACCACTTGGCATTCGCCCAGAGGCGCTGCATCGGCTCCGGGTCGTTCTCCATGATGTCGAGCGCGGCGATGAGCGCTGCCGCCACCATCGGCGGGTGGGCGGTACTGAAGAGATACGGGCGGCCGCGGTTGATCAGGTAGTCCTTGAGCAGCGCGGAACCTGCGATGTAGCCCCCCATCACACCGAGGGCTTTGCTCAGCGTGCCGAGTTGGATGTCCACGCGCCCATAAAGATTGAAATGCGATGTAGTACCCGCGCCGTTCTTTCCCAAAACGCCGCTGGCGTGCGCGTCGTCCACCATCACTAAGGCATCGTACTTCTCTGCCAATTCCACAATGGTCGGAAGGGGCGCGATGTCTCCGTCCATGCTGAAGACGCCGTCGGTGACGATCATCTTCTTCTTGAAACCCTTCTCGTTCGCCCGCTTGAGGATCTGCTCCAAGTGATCCATGTCCTTGTGGTTGTAGACCCACCCTTCCGATTTGCGGTATTCGGCGTTGCTTAGGCGAACGCCGTCAATGATGGAGGCGTGGTTCAGTTCGTCGCTGATGATGACATCGCCTTCCACCATGATCGTCGGAATCGTCCCACTGTTCGCGGTGAATCCGGATTGAAACACCAGCACTGCCTCCACCTGCTTGAATTGGGCGAGTCGTCGCTCCAGCTCGTCATGAACTTCCATCGTGCCGCCGATCCAGCGCACCGCGCCCGCGCCCACGCCCCACTTCTCGATCGCCTCGATGGCGGCTTGGCGCACCTTCGGGTGATTGGCAAGGCCCAGGTAGTTATTGCTCGAGAGGTTGACGACCTCTCGGCCGTCCATGCGCACGCGCCCGCCTGCCGGAGTCTGCAGGATGCGAGGAACTTTGTAGAGGTGCTGATCTTTGAGCGATTGAATCTGTTCCGCGAGCCAGTTTTGTAGGGTTTGGTTCATGGCTTCCAGTTTACTTGCTCGGGGTTGCGCTGGGTTGTCCAAGGAAGCGCTCAACCCGTTCCCGGTTTCCGTAAGCCTCTTCGCCGCGGAGCAGGAACTCTTCGAGCGTGAATTCATGGTTTTGGGTGCCCATGGTTTCGAGACAATAGGTAGCAGCCAGCGCTCCGACCTCGGCAGCCGTCCGCCAGTCGGCGCCGCGAACGTAGGCGGCAAGGAACCCGCCCCGGAACGCGTCGCCGATGCCGGTGGGGTCCACTTCCTCGCGGGCGGGAACCGCCTTCACTTGAACGACGTCCGTGCCCATCACCGAAACTCCCTTCTCGCCACGGGTGACGACCAATGTCTGGGTCAGGCTGCGAATCTCCGCGCTCTCCAGGCCGGTCTTCTTTTCGATCAAGCCCAATTCGTAGTCGTTCACGATCAGCATGAGCGAGCCGCGGATACCCTCCAGCAGGTCCTCTGCGCTCAGGCGCACGATCTGTTGGCTCGGGTCGTACACGTAGGGAAGGCCGAGCTCTTTGCACTCGCGGACGGCTTTCGCCATCGCGGCTGGAGCAGTCGGCGAGACGACTGCCAGCGCGACTTCGTCGAGGTCCAGCTCGTGGAGGGAGATCTTGTCCGCGTCCGCCATGGCGCCGGCGTAGAACATGGCGATTTGGCGGTTTCCGTCGTCCGTGCTCACAAAAAACGAGGCGGTGTACTTGTCCTCGATCGTGAGGATGCCGGATGTGTCCACGCCGAGCCGCTCGAGTCGGTCCGAGGCATTGCCGAAATCTCGGCCGACGGTTCCGCAGAGGATCGGTGACCCTCCGAGCAGCGCGACCGTGTAGGCGATGTTCGCCGCGACGCCGCCGTGCTCTCGGCGCATTTCGTCCACCAGGAACGAGACGCTGAGCCTGTCGAGATGCTCGACGAGCAGGTGCTCCCGGAAATCCCCGGGGAACTCCATGATGCAATCGAACGCAATGGACCCTACGCAGAGGATTCGTTGATTCATCAGACAAGAGACTACCTCGCCCTAAAGATTTCCTGAAAGCGGCCGACCATACCCATTGGAGCGGATAGAGCATCCGCCCCCAAACCTAAAGTAGGTTGACAAGAATGTCGAACCAGGACCAAATCTGCGAAGTCGCGAGGGAAAGGCTTCTGCCTTGGCTCGCCGGACAGCTGGACGGCACGCCCGAAGGCGTGGAGTTCGAAGAGCACGTCAAGCAATGCCCGACGTGCACAGAGCTCGTTTCCGACCGACGTCGCGCGATGCAGGTCCTGCTGGCGCTGGCGGACGCCAAGGATGGGGCGAAAGCAGAGAAGGCAACAGGGAAGTCGCTGCAAGTGCCGGCATGGAAGGCGTTCCTCGAATCGAAGGGTGTACCGGTACTGGCGGCAGTAGCGGTCATTCTTCTGGGCCTGTCCTACTTCATGAAGCCGGGAGACGGGTTGCTTGGCGAGAAGGCGCTGCCCGAGACGGAGTCTGCGCCGCCGAGCACAGCCGCTTCGGAGGAAACTACGACCACGCACGCCCAAACGACGGCGAGCGAGAGTCAGCAACCCGCGGAATCAACAACGGACGGGACCGAGGCAGCGGAGAAGCCCGAAACGGCGCAAACGGATGTGGAACCCCAGTCCCAGCCTGCAGCTACCGTGGCCGAGAGCAATCCGCCGGCGGGCACGCAGCCAACGGCCCCGACTTCGAGCGCCAAGACAACGCAGGGCGCCAAACCCGCCCAGAAGACCAGCCCTGCGCCGAAGCGCCGCACTCCGTCCTCGACTCCCAAGAGTCGGACCACGAATTCAATCCCAAAGAAGAACTCCGGCGAGGGCCGCGTTGAGGTCTATGACGAAGGCGGCCGCCTCGTCGGCACTGCAACCACAGGAGGAAACCAATGAATCGCTTCGTGCAAATCATCTCCGTTACCGTTCTCGCGCTTCTCAGCGTGTCGGCTCTGGCTCAAAGCGAAGGCGCCACGACCCCCGACCCACAGCCCATGCTGGTGTCGGTGGATGCCAAGGGCGACGACGTCCGCGAAGTGCTGTTCGACCTGTTCAAGCAGCGTGGCGCGTCGTTTGTCGTCCAAACGGGCGTCTTCTACAACCTCTACTTGAACCTCGAGGGCGTGCCCTTCGAGACGGCTCTCGCGCACATCTGCCGAATCGCGGGGCTGGAGTACCGCATCGAGGATGGGATTTACGTTTTTTCGATTGCAAAAAGCCCATCGGTGACCGCGGCCCAGCCGCCAACGACGCCCGTCTCCGCAAAGAAGCAGCTGGATCCCGCGCTGTTGGACAAGGAGATCACTCTCCGTCTGGCGGAGAACGACATCCGCACGGTCATGCGAGCGATCACGATCAAAAGCGAGGTGCCGATCGAGGTTGCGCCCGATGTGCCGTCGTTCAAGATCAACGCCTACCTGACTAAGACAACCGTCCGCGACGCGCTCAACACGTTGACGAAGGCGGCCGGTCTCGTCTGGAAGGAGACGGACCGTGGCACGATTTTGATTTCGAAGACGACGCCGATCGAGCCGATCCTCAAGACTGAGACCACCTCGGCTACGAACGTCGGGGCGATCATCGCCCACTGCGACCAGTGCGGAACCGGCCTCAAGGAAGGCTGGAAGTACTGCCCGGTTTGCGGAAACTACGTTCAGCCGCATACGACGCCCAAGAAGGGCGGCGGCGGAACGTAGATCGACTTGCGCACCTCCCCACGTTCCCCTCGCGGGCTCGGCTCACCCCCGGGCCCGCTTCGTTATTCGGCACATGGATGACCCGAATCAGCCATAATATACGTAGTAACAAGCGGCGGGCGTACGCCCGCAAGGACAAATCATGGCAATCAACGAAGAACTCCAGCAGAAGATTACGCTTACCGAGCGAGCCGCCCAGGAAGTCAAGGCCCTCTTCGAAGAGCAGGGCAAGCCCGAGGCTGCCCTCCGCGTCTGGGTCGCCGGCGGGGGGTGCTCCGGCCTGCAATACGGAATGGCCATTGACGATGCCCAGCCCGAAGAGGACGACGTCGTCCTGAGCGATCAAGGCGTCACCATCTTCGTGGACCAGCTCAGCCTGAAGTACATGACCGGCTCGGTCGTGGACTTTGTCGAGGACGTGCTCGGCGGCGGCTTCAAGATCGAGAATCCGAACGCCGTCCGGTCCTGCGGCTGCGGGAGCTCTTTCTCCGCGGACGACGAGACGATGGAAGGTCTCGACACCTCGATGGGTGGCGGCTGCGGTTCCTGCGGCTGCGGCGGCTAAGGCGTGAGGATCCGGCGAGCCTCAGAACGTGGTTTCTTCGACCACGGCTGGCTCCGCACCTGGCATACCTTCTCCTTCGGAGAGTACGCGGACCCGAACTGGGTGCGCTACCGCACGCTGCGCGTGCTGAACGAGGACATCGTCGCTCCGGGAGGGGGGTTCCCCATGCACCCTCACCGCGACATGGAGATCATCACGGTCGTCCTGAGCGGTGAGCTGGAGCACAGCGACAGCCTCGGCAATACGCTCCGCATCACTCCGGGCAAGATCCAGAAGATGACCGCGGGCCGCGGAATCGTGCATAGCGAGCGCAACCCCTCCGACTCGGAGCCGGTGCACCTGTATCAGATTTGGATATTCCCTGATGAGAAGGGACTTGAGCCGTCTTTCCACGAAGTGGACGTTCCCCCCGCCGCTGAAGGCTGGACCGTCATCGCATCGAGAGACGCCGCGGCGGGCGGCGCGCCGATCCACCAAGACGCGCTCGTCCTGCGGGGCGCCATTGGTTCAGGCGCGGCTCTCGAACACCGCTTGGAAGCTGGAAGGGGCGCGTGGCTTCAGGTCGTTTCAGGCGACGTGCTACTGGGCGAAGAGCGACTCTCGACGGGAGACGGCGCAGGCATAGAAGCAGAGGCTCTCGAATACGGAGCGTTGCGCTTCACCTCTGAAAACGGCGCAGACGTGCTGCTGTGCGACCTCGGATAGGGCGTTCCGCCAGACACCACGCCTGCCGGTACTGCGAACCCTTTTTCGTGCCGCAACGTCTATACTATAGACATCAACACCAGTTGCTCTATCGAGGGCAAGGCATGAGAGGGCTTGTATTCGCACTGTCTACCGCGACGCTCGCAGGTTTGGGCTGGTCTGCTTCCGCAGTGGAGCCACCGTTCAACCTCGACGCGCGCATGATCCAGGAGCAACCGCACCCCCACTACAAAGTGCCCCCGTCGGCCAACTGGGACCCCTCGGTTCCAATTGACCTCGTTGTGGGTCTCCAGTGGCGGGAGATTGAGGACTGGAAAGGATACTACGAGTGTCTCGTTCGAGACGACCACAGGCTTCGATTGGTGGGCTAATCCGGGTGACCCTCCCCAAGAGTCTCACGCTCCACCTCACGCCGGGAACACGTGCAAGTGGTTTGCCACATGGTCGAATGACCCTAAAAAGGACCCGACGCGGGACGCGGCCATCACCGTGACCATCAAGCGGCTCGTTCCGGGCGGGGAGGAGACGATTGGGGTCTACACGGTGCGCCTGAGGATCATCGGCGGCCCGCTGCGCATTGTGGAGAAGCAGAGGGCGGACGAAGAGGGAGAAGCATTCATCATGCACAGGGCGATGGTGCCCGATGGTGCGGGCGGGTTCAACGACACGGTGGATGCGTCGTTCCCCTGGTACCTGACCGACTTCGATTACAACCCGTTCCACTACCGATCCTCAGCCAACTACGCGCCAAACGGCCTCCAGCGAGTAAACGTTGTCGAGGCGAAGCCTTTGTGGCCGCAGCCTGCAGGCATCACCGTCCAGTACGGGGTCACTGGCGCGGGGACGTTCTTGAATCCGGACTCCGAACTCGCGGAGTGGTCTCCCGGCGTACCGAATCCACGCCAGACGACCTTCCTCGACGGTTCCAAGACTGCGAAGGTATCGATGGACGGCGACCTCGATTCGAATCAAGACATCTTCCTAATCGGGGCGTATTACCTGGGAGTGCCCTCAGGCCAGCCACCGTTCAACCCCTACGCGGTAGACGACAGCAACAGTTTCTACGCTTACAGGGACGTCAGAGATAACACGCCCTGGAGAAACGGCCATCTGTACACGTACCTGCGACCGCACAAGCCGGCGAGCCTGCATGACTACAGCAACCGCCTGCTTCCATACTACCCACCACCAGGCGCCGTCGGCGCGGCGTTCATCTACCAGCTGCAAGACAGCCGCCAAGAGGGCATGCCGGGGGTTTGGATACAGGAACGGTTCTGCACAGACCCAGAGGGCCTGACCACGAATGATAACGGTACATATTGGATTACCCAGCGGAAGGGCAAGACGGCAAACCGCTTCGGCGAGATCATGTTCTCATCACCGACGGATGTCGACGGGGTCTTTGACAGCTGGGACAATCTCTTCTTTGACGAGGGCTCGGTGCCCATTACGTTCGAGGGACAGGAGTATTGGACCGCCACGAACCTCTCCGCAAGGAAGATCGCAGACTATCCCTGGCGGGTCGTTCCCGGCACCGACCCGCCGGTAAAGAAGTGGCTCGGTATCTTCGTCGGCGCTTTCGATATCGTTTTCACCACCGAGACGGCGCAGCATCCGCCGCGAGAGCGATGCAGCCCTGAAAACCCACCACCATAGGAGGAGCCATAATGATCTCCCTACTTGCAATTACCCTACTGAGTGCATACCCCAACTGGTCGGACGTCGAGAACATCTTGATCTCCAACGCAGACATCGTGTTCGTGGGCGTCTACCAGGGAATTGGCGAAAGCCGCGACGTCCCCATCCTCGATGAAGCCGGACGAGAAACGGGAGAGATGATTCAGCTGGACCGCCACGACTACCGCCCGACCCTGGTCCTGAGAGGCGAGGTCCGCGCTGCCCTGGTCTCCCTTCTATATGTCAACGCGGGCAGGATGAAGGGCCAACCCGTCCCGGTAGGTACGACGCAAATACAGTACGGCTATGCCCCAAGAGGCAACCTCTTCAGGACGAACGGCCTCGTAGATTACTTTCGCCAGACAGGTCCCAACCAGTTCTACAATAACTGGCTCTACTACCAGTCCCAGGCCAACGTGCCCAACAAGACATACATCATCGAGGGCGACACACCCGTCGAGAGGTACATCTCCGTCCTCGTGCAGGCTTATCAATCCGAGCCTGAGAACGTCGCGTTGCTTGAGCGAGCAAAAAGTGTGATGCCACAAGTCCAGATCCGCGATGGGCGGCCCGTGATCGAGAATGGGCGTTTGGTCATCGTTGCGGGCCAGGACAATCCCGACATCTACGACTTCGTCGCTGAGAAGCTTACGCCCCGCCTGCTCAGCGTCCGTCCAAACGACCCGGTGTATCGCCTCCGAGGGCTCTACTATGCGTACGCCTTGGGCGACCGGCGGTGGCTCGAGGAGCACCAGCAACTGCTTCAGCGCATAGACCGCGAGCACCAGGATCGGGAGGAACCGTTCATTGACGGCGTGCTCGGCGAAGATGAATTCAAGATCAGGATGCTCAGCTCTCGCCTTGCAGCAACCCGCCGGGCGGCGATCAAGAGCCTGAAGTTCGTGCCCGAGTACCGCTCTCCAATCATTAGCGCGCTGCTCAACGACGAATCCCAGATGGTGAAGGCGGAAGCCGCCAGGTGGCTCAACAACCTGATCAGCGCGGACGTCAATCTGCACGGTTCCCAGAGCCAATACTTGGACGCGCCTCGCGCAAACATCGGCCCTGGGTTCAGAATCTCCAACTACGACGAAGTAGCCGAGTTCTGGCGAAACCGGGGTTGAGCGCCGCAGGGACCCAAGCCCGGTACCGAATCGGGTACTCTCTGACCGCCGGGTCTGGGCGTAACGCGCCAGGCCCGTTTTCACGCGGAGAAAAGAGATGCCTTACACCTACGCCATCCTGGGAAGCGGCATGCAAGGGACCGCAGCCGCCTACGACCTCGCCCGATTCGGGGACGCCGCCCGCATCCTAATGGGCGACCGAGACCTTGCCGTCGCGACTCGAAACGCAGAGCGTGTGAACGGGTTGGTCGGTCAGGCGATCTGCGAACCTCAGCAGGTTGATGCCTTGGACGAGCAGTCGCTGAGCCGGTTCTTGGAGCCGGTTGACGTCGTCCTTTCGTGCGTCCCCTACTGGATGCACCCTCGGATCGCGCCGGTTGCCATCCACACAGCGACCAGCATGGTGGACATGGGTGGCGACACCGAGGTAACGCTCAAGACGCTCGCCCTCGATGACGCGGCCAAGGCGGCCAAGGTGAGCGTCGTACCGGATACGGGCCTTGCTCCAGGGCTGGTCAACAGCCTGGCAACTCATCTCATGAGTCAGTTCGATGAGGTGCTTGACGTTCGGCTGTATTGCGGTGGATTGCCGCAGCACCCGAAGCCGCCGTTCTACTACAAGCTGGTTTTCAACATTGAGGGCTTGGTCGCCGAGTACACGGACCCGGCTTTCGCGGTTCGCGACTACAAGATCGCCCGCCCCGAGCCGCTGACCGATGTGGAGGAGCTCGAGTGGGAGGGGCTTGGCAAGATGGAGGCGTTCGTCACCAGCGGAGGCACGAGTACCGCTCCGATGACCTTTGAGGGCAAGGTGCGTACCTACGAATACAAGACGATCCGCTTCCCTGGGCATTGCGAGCGGATGCGTATCTTTGCCGACTTCGGCTTCTGGGACATGGAGCCGATCGAAGTGGACGGCTGCAAGGTGCGACCGCGCGAAGTCTTCCACAAGTTGATGGCGGACCGACTCCGGGACGACGAAGACCAGGACCAGGTCCTCGTGCGCGCCGTCGTGACCGGAAAGAAGGACGGACAGGAAGCGGAGAAGCGGATCCAGATCCACGACTTCCAAGATCCTGAGACCGGTTTCAGCGCCATGGAGCGCATGACCGGTTTCCCGACGAGCATCATCGCGATCGAGATCGCAAAGGGGAACGTCGAAGCGGGGTGCATTCGGTACGAACTGGCGGTTCCGGGCACCACGGTCGTCGAAGAGCTGAAGAAGCGCGGCGTTCCAATGCAAGAATCCTAAATTCGAGGAGATCACATGGGCTCAAAACTCAGCCAAGACGAGCGGATTGCGAAGATGACCTTCGCCTCCGTGTACCCGCACTACGTCGCCAAGGTCGAGAAGAAAGGGCGGACGAAGGAGGAGCTCCACGAGGTCATCCGATGGCTGACGGGCTTCAGCGAGGAGGATCTTCAGCGGATGATCGAGGAACAGGCGACGTTCGAAGAGTTCTTCGGCCGCGCAAAGCTGCACCCGAACGCTCACCTGATTACGGGTGTCATCTGCGGCTACCGGATCGAGGAGATCGAGAACCCCTTGACGAGGCAGGTCCGCTATCTCGATAAGCTTGTAGACGAACTCGCCAAGGGCAAAGCGATGGAGAAGATTCTCCGCGCGGGATAGTGGAGAACTCTACTCTGCCTGCCCAACCATCAGATAGCCGTTGTACAGGTGCTCCAAGGCGGCGACAACGCCGTCTACGGCCGCCTCAATGAGTTTCTGACCCTTCTCGGCGCTCGCTTGGGTCGCGTAGCCAAAGCTACCGGCTGCCGTGATCTCATCGAACGTCTGGATGATGTTGAGCCCGGCAGGCGCGGGCGGTTCCATGGAGAGGCCGTCGTCGCGGAGCCGGTCGGTGCGAACGAGGTCGGGGTAGAGATACATCATCATACTGGTCTCGGCTTCGCAGGCGTGGCGGATGCCCTTGATGGGGCCGGTCAGTGTCTCGTCGAGTACGCTCTGTGAAATCAGCGCGAAGTAGCCGCAGTGGGCGAGGAGGTGGTTGGGATATTCGCGTTTCAGCTCTCGGAGGGCTACGCCGTTGGGCTCGGTGTTTCCGCCATGCCCGTTGAGCACGAAGAACTTCCGGAATCCGTGGGCGGTTGCGCAGCGGATGATCTCCGTCAGGACGCGGATGTAGGTCTCGGCGTCGGCGGTCGCGGTTCCCGCCATCGCCATGTGGTGCGCGCTGCAGCCGAGCCAGACGCACGGATAGAGGAGGACAATATCCGGACGCCTGGCTTCGGCTCTCTCGGCAACGCTGCTGGAAAGGAGGCTGTCCGTGAACAATGGGAGGTGAGCCCCGTGTTGCTCAAGACTGCCCGTGGGAATGACACAAACCGCTTCCTTGTCGAACGCTTCGACTTCTTTCCAGGTGGAGTGCGCGGGTTTCATGGCGTCAGCGCTCCAGGTTCCTGCGGATCGCGTCCACGTCGCGGTGAACATCGAGGTTGCTCCGCATCTGCTTTTCAATCTTCAGGACGGCGTGACGCACGGACGTGTGATCTCGATTGAAGATGCCGCCGATGGCCGTCAGGGACATCTTACAAGTATGACTCATGAGGAACATGCAGATGTGTCTCGCGTTCACAAGGTGCTGGACCCTCGACTTGCCCAGAAGGTCCTTCCGGGTTACGTCGAAGTAAGAGCAAACCGCATCCAGCACTTGGCTGTGAGTCGGACCGGACGAAGCGGGCGGCGCCGATCCCACAACGCTTTCGACGACTTGGTGCGCCAGTTCGAGCGAGATCGGCTCGGCGCGAAGACTGGCGACGGCGACCAGCTTGGCAAAGGTTCCGATGAGCGTTCGCGTGCCGTAGGGGACATGCGTAGCCAAGAACTCCAGAATCTCCCACGGACACTCGACCCCTTCCGCCTCTCGGCGCATCTCGAGGATCTTGATCTTCGTTTCGATCTCCGGAAGCAGGATATCGGCAACCAATCCGCCCTCGAAGCGCGAGAGCATCCGCTCGCCGACACCGTTCAGCTCTCTTGGCGGCCGATCGCCCGCGAACACGAGCTGCTTGCCGTCGTTCGAGAGCGCATTGAAGGTGTAGAACAGCTCCTCCTGCGTCTTGCCCCTACCCTGGAGCTCTTGAACGTCGTCGAGAAGCAGGACATCAATCGAGCGCATTCGGCGCCGAAACGCCGAGATCCTTCCAGCCTGTAGAGCTTCGATGAACTCCTCCGAGAAGTCTTGCGCGCTCATGTAGCGGACGTTCTTCTGCGGGTGAAGGCGCTTGACTTCGTTCAGGGTCGCCCGAAGCAGGTGCGTTTTGCCAACGCCAGGCGCCCCATGCAGGAAGAGCGGATTGAATCGCTCACCCGGGTGTTGGGAGACCGCCTTCGCAGCCTCGAACGCGAGCTTGTTGCTCGGGCCGACGACGTAATTGTCGAACGTCTCACGGTGCGAGGGATACTCCTCGATCGGGCGCGCCACCGGAGTGGGTTGGGGCGCCGGCCGCTCACGAGGCGCCACCTCCAAAACGACCGCCGGCTCAAAGTCCAAGACTTCCTGGAGGCGACGTTGGATGTCCTCTTGGATCCCGTGCTTGCGACAGCCGACGACGACGAACTCCGATCCCTTCAGCAAGAGCGTCGCAGGCTCTCGCACCTCATGTGTAAGAACTTTGACGAAAGCGGCATACTTCGCCTTCGGATAACTTGTGCGCAACTCTTCGAGGACCTTCGCCACGCTGTCTCCAACTTCTCTTCCGGGGTTCCTTCGAACAAGGGTTGGTCACTCATCTTCGTACTGCACACAACGGAGGGGCGCCCATTATGGCCAACTCGGCCGAGATGTCAAGGGGCGGTGTATTCGTTCGACGTCGAGCGCGACACTCCTTCTTTGGAAATCGCCAAATCCTTTCCGAGTATCCTTTACGCGATGTCGGAGAAGGCTCTCATCGTTCTCGCGGGCGATACGTTCCGCTCCCAGGACATCGAAAAGTTTTCGCAGGATGATGTTATGATTATCGCTGCGGATGGCGGGGCGAACACCCTGGCTGACCACGGACTGCGGCCGCACTTTGCTGTCGGCGACTTCGACAGCATCCGCGAGGACGTCAAGGCTTCCTTGCCAGCCGAAGCGCTTCTACACAATCCCGACCAGGATACGACGGACTTCGAGAAGGCCCTGGACTTTGCGATCCGAAGCAAGCGCGCGTCGCGCATCGCGGTGTTGGGTGTGGAAGGGGACGAACCCGACCACATGCTCGCGGCGTTGAGTGCGGCTCTGGCGCTGTCTGAATGGGCGGAGATCCGGTTCATTCTTCGCAAGGCGATCGTTTGCGT
>RFHN01000154.1 GCA_003695835.1 Armatimonadota bacterium | reverse complement strand
GTGACGAAGAGATGATCGCCTGCGCGCTCGAGATGGAGGCAAAGGCCGGGGTCTCCGCCTGTCCGGAAGGAGGCGCGACGCTCGCAGCGGCGAGAAAACTCGCCGCCAGCGGGTGGATTCAACCGGAAGAAACGGTCGTGTTATTCAATACCGCAGCGAAGGAAAAATACAAGGAGGCATTCGAATGAGAAAACTCGCGGTTGCTCTGGCCGTCGTGGCCGGAGGTCTTCTTCTGGCGCTTGGTTGCACGAAGGAGAACGAGAACCAGCCAAGCGCCACGAAGCCGGACTCTACGCCCATACAAGACGCTCCGGCTGTTGCCCAAGAGGAGGAAGCGCCGCCGCTCAAAGCGGATGGGACGCCGGTTGTGAAAGTCGAGCGCCCGGGCAGCGGGAAGAAACTCCAGCTAGCGCTTAGTTTGGATAAGCCCGTCACATGGCGGTACACCACGACCGTGGATTCCCAGCAGACCGGTCCGACGACGTTCTCATCCACTACCGAGATGCGCCAAACCGTCACCGCGAAGCCAGAGGAAGACCAGGTTGTCGTCACCATCGCCATCGAAGATGTGAAGATGAAGGCTGGCGATCCGGAGAGCCAAAAGACCCTCGATGAAGTTGCCGCCGGAATGCAAGGGATGAAGACGGTGGCGAGATATGACAAACAAGCGCAGACGACTTCGACCGAGACGTCCGGCGGCAGAGGCGTAGCGGCGATGATGGCGCAGGCTCAGTCCGGGGTCTCCTCGGGATTGTTCGGCGTCGTCTTGCCACCCGAACCGGTCGCTCCCGGTGCCGAATGGGTAGGTCGCTACGACATGACCAAGGCGTTGGGAAACATGGCCAAGGCATCGGGGGCCAGCGTGAAGTATCTCAGGGGCGGTAGCCACCCGATCCGCTATCGCTTCGTCGAGGTTCGGAAGGAAAACGGAGTGGAACTGGCTGTCATCACATTTGCGGTCGAGGGAGTCTCAGAAACAGAGTTCACAGTGCCCACCATGAATCCGCAAGGACAGACGACTCCGACGAAGGTAACGACCGTGTCCCGCATCTCGGGCAAAGGCGAGGCGCATGTAGATGTGAAGACCGGGATTCCGATCTACGTAAAACTGGAGCAGACGTCACAAGCCGAGACCCAAGGCGTGAAGACGACCACGGTCGTCAAGAGCGTGACGAAGCGGGTGTCTTAGGTTCTCGCGCGGCCTTTTGCATCTCGACGTAGCGCAGACAACAAGCTCGGGCGCGCGCTCGAATCCGGTTGATGAACGCAGCTCGCTCGCTCGGCGAGAGCGCGCCTCGGGCGTCGAGCAGGTTGAAGACATGCGAGCACTTGAGCGCGAGGTCGAAAGCCGGATACACCAAGAACAGCGGTTCTTCCGACCCTGCTTCGGGGGCGATCGTGTGGCGGCCTAACTCCGGGTCGTAAACCGCCGGCGTTTCGATGACCCGTCGACTCTCGGATTCATACATCTCGAAGAGCCGAAAGAGCATCTCGGTGTCCGCAAGCTCGAAATTGTAGAGATTATGCTGGTACTCCAGGTCGAAGTTGATCTCTCGGTAACTCACCTCGTCGTTCCACTGCAGGTCCTCCCAAAACGAATGGCCCTGCGTCAGCATGAGGCAAAGGCGCTCCGGCCCGTACGTGATTTCGGCGGTGATCGGATCTAGCTCGATGCCGCCCATTTGTTGGAAAAAGGTGAACTGCGTGATCTCAGCTCCATCCAGCCAGACCTCCCAGCCGACGCCACTCGCGCCCATGCTCGGCGACTCCCAATCGTCCTCCACGAGGCGGACGTCTTCGCGGCGGACGTCGAATCCGATCGCTTGAAGAGAGCCCATATAGAGGTCCACGACATCGTCAGGGCTGGGTTTGAGGATCACCTGGTACTGGTAGTACCGCTGGTTTCGCATGGGGTTGCGGCAGAACCGTCCGTCCGCGGGTCGGCGGCTGGGTTGGACGTATGCCGCCCGGAAGGGGTCGGGGCCGAGGCTCCGAAAGACGGTGTCCGGGTGCATCGTTCCGGCGCCCACTTCGACGTCGTATGGCTGTAGGATGCAACAGCCTTGCGCCGCCCAGTACTCGTCCAGTCGTCGGATCAGCTCTTGGAAGGTCATGCTCGAGCAAGTTTACACGAGGGCCGGGGGGCGTGGGCGCCTCCAACCTGGCGAACGAGGCGCCCCTCAGTCTCGAGGCCCACGAAGGGGCCGTCTCTTCATTGTAGGCCAGTTAGGGCACAAGGTTGCACCATTTACTTCAAAAACCGGCAATTGCACCTCAGCAAAAGTCTTGGGGCTTACCGGGCAAAGCTGATCGCAATACCCGGCTTCCGACGCTCGTTCGCCCAAACCGAGAGGCTCACGTCGCCGAACCGCCAACCAAAGTAAAGGTTGACGTCATGGCCCGTGTGCTGGAAGCCCGCAAACGGCCCATCCTTCAGCGACAGCCTGGCACCCGAAATCAAGTGGATGTGCGATTCGTTGGGCCGATCCACGCCTCCGACGTAGTACTCGAGCGTCCCCTCGTCAAAGGCCACGTGGCGTCCGAGTGTCGCGAACGGGGCAACCTTGTCGGAGAACGTGTCCTGAAAGGCGACACCGGCTCGCAGATAGGGTCGCGTTGGCGTCTCGGTGATCAGATCAACGTTTCCAATCAACCGAATGACCGAATCCTTCCAGATCCAAGCCGCTCCAACCTCGACTCTCGGCGCCCACTTGGGGCGGTAGAACAGGAACGACTGGGTGAAGTCGTCGCCCGCACTCGGGACAAAGAAGGTCGTGAATCGAATCTCAGGCGCACGGCCTGAAGCAGACCCGGGGGCTGAGCCGGTTCCGCCTCCCGGTCACATCGGTCACCCGCCGCCTTGAGCGAAGACCACCGGCGCGATGCCGAAAAGGGCTAAACACGCGAGAATAGATTTCATCTTTTTTGTTTCGTTAGGGCATGGAGCGCTGTGACGCGCGCCCCATGCCCTCCAGTTCTCAGATCGATGTGTCGATCGGTTCTCGACCGACTTGGAGCCGGATCATGCGAACTACCTTCATGCCACCGATTGCGTCCTTGACCTTTTGCTTCGGATCGAGGAACCACGGAGTCTCAAGCAGCGCGACTTGACTGACGAACTCTTTGTTCACCCGCCCCTTGGCGATCATTTCGGCTCGGTCCTCCGGAGCGCCATCTTCGATTGCGCGCTTCTTCTCCATCTCGATCTCGTTAGCGAGGCGGTCCGCGTCAATCTGATCGGAAGAGATCACTTCGATCGTCGGATAGGCGACCACTTGCGTAGCCAGTTTGCCAGCCAGGTCCTGATCGCCGCCTTCCACGACAACGATCGCGGCTTTCGCCTTGTCGTGGTGGAGATACGTGCCGATCGTCTTGTCGCTCGCGACTCGCTTGACGCCGCCGAGCTGGATGTTCTCCCGGATCTTCGCCACAAGGGCTTCGATCCGCTCTTTGACGGCCGTTCCGTCTACATTTGCGGACAGTGGATCGTCGCCCGGATCGTTCTCGAGGAAGTGCTCTGCCAAGCGGTTCGCTTCGGCGACGAACTCCTCGTTGCGAGCGACGAAGTCGGTCTCCGAGAGAAGCACGACGGCGGCGACCGCGCCAGGCGCCTTCGCCAAAGCGATCACGCCGTTGCTGGCTTCCCTGTCTGCCCGCTTAGTGGCCTGAGCCTTCCCCGCTTCGCGCAGGATGCCCTTGGCGCGCTCCACGACGGCCTCTTCGCTGGCTTCGCTTCCTTGTTCCTCTGCGGCTTGTTGGAGCGCTCGCTTGCACTCCATCATGGGCGCATCGGTTTCGTCTCTCAGTTTCTTGACGAGTTGTGCTGTGATTTCCATATCGTTAGGCTTCTCCTTCCTTGTTCTCTTCGTCAGAGGGTTCCTCGGACGTTGCCGCGGCCTCCTCTCCGGTTGCGGCATCCGGCTCGGCGGTTTCCTCGCCGTCTGCCTCTTCGTCTTCCACCGTTTCCTCGTCTTCGCTGCTGACTCCCTCGAGTTCATCCTCGATGTTGTACTTGCGCAGCATCTCGAGCTCGACATCGCCGAGTTCGTAACCGGGCGAAGTTTCCTCCTCTCCGTCTACTTGCGACTTCTCGCCGGCGATCAGATCGGCGATCTTGCCGGTGATGAGTTTGACGGAACGGATCGCGTCGTCGTTTCCGGGGATGACGTAGTCAATCGGATCCGGGTTGCAGTTCGTGTCAACGATGGCGACGATCGGAATCTTGAGGCGATTGGCTTCCTTGACGGCGAGGTCTTCATGCTCGACGTCCACGATGTAGATCATGTCCGGCGGCTCGTGCATGTTCATGACGCCCTCGAAGAGCTTCCGCAGACGCTCTTTCTCTTTCGTCCGCATCAGCGCCTCTTTCTTGGTGAGTCGCTGGAAGTAGCCCTCTTGCTCGAGTTTCTCGAGTTCCTTCAGTCGCTGGATGCGTTGCTGCATCGTCCGCCAGTTCGTGAGCAAGCCGCCCAGCCAGCGTTCGCTGACCCAGGGCATCCCGCACCGTTGCGCGCAATCGCGCACAACGCCCGCCGCTTGCTTCTTCGTCCCGACGAACAGGACGGTGCCCCCATCCTCCACGCAGTCGCGGATCGCCTCCGCTGCCTGATTGAAGAGTTGAATGGTTTGATGAAGGTCAATGATATAGATCCCATGTCGCGCGCCGTAGATGTAGCGCTTCATGCGGGGATCCCATTTTCGAGTTGCGTGCCCGAAGTGGACGCCCGCTTCGAGCAGTTCACGCATGGTTAGTGGTTGCATTTTGTTTGCAAAGTCCTCCTTGGGTTGATCCTCCGGTCCGCCTTCCTCTGCCTGCCCAACCCGCCGCAAGCGGCGAGCACCCAAGCGGCTCGGCGTGACCGTGTGAGATGTCAGGGGGCAGTATACCCACAAGGGGGGAGGTATCTTTGCGGCGATGACGCTCAGACGGCGCTCCCTCGGATGGCAGTTCGGCATGTCCGCCTACTGGTTTGCCACCAGCATGAAGTGGTTCCTGCTGCTCATCGCCATCCTCCCCAACCAGGTCCAGGAATTAGTGCCGGGTGGTGAAAAGGGAACGCTCTGGGGAAGAGTCGTCATGCTGGGCGCGATCTGGGCGCTTGTCGGTCCAGCCCTGTTTGGTTGGCTCAGTGAGAGAATCCCCACCGCGTACGGGCGGTGGCGCCCCTGGCTCGTCCTGGGGAGCGCGACTACAGTCGGCGCGTTGCTGCTCCTCGCCGACCCCAACCAGTATCCGATGATCGTCCTTGGTTACCTCGTCCTGCAGGTGGGCGATGATCTGGCACAAGGGCCGTACAGCGCGCTCGTGCCGGGATTAGTGCCACCGGAGCAGCGCGGCGTGGCGAGCGGGGTCATGGGGTTTCTGCAACTCACCGCTCAGATTGTCGGAGCCGTCGTCGCGCGCGCCTTGGGCGACATCGTGATGATCTACTACTTCCTCGCGGTCACCAATGTCGTTTGTGCCCTGATTACGCTTGCTACCGTCCGGGAAGACCCGGAGCCGCGCACGGCCGAACCCGTTTCGTTCTTCAAAGCCTGGACGGAACCGTGGAAGATTGCGGACTTTCGCTGGGTCTGGTTCACTCGATTTCTCAATGCCCTCGGTTTCTACTTGGTCTCGACCTATCTTCTCTACTTCCTAACCGATGTCGTGCGCGAGTTCCGCTTTTTTGGATTCGTTGTGGCCGAGGCGGGGGCTGGGGATGACGAAGCGCTGCGAAGCGCCGCCAGAACGGCCGTTTTCTTGATCGGGCTGGAAATCAGTTGCATCGCCGCCTTCGGAGCGTTGGTATGCGGCAAACTCGCCGACCGCATTGGACGAAAGGCAGTAGCCACCTC
>RFHN01000153.1 GCA_003695835.1 Armatimonadota bacterium | reverse complement strand
GCTATTTGCGGGGTTCCTTAGGAAGAAGCCCGTGCCCTTAGTGCCGGCCAAAACGGTGAACCTGAAGGTCCCTGCCGATGCGGAGATCGTGCTCGAGGGATATGTCGATCCGGAGGAGCGGCGTATCGAAGGCCCGTTTGGAGACCACACTGGCTACTACTCGCTCGCCGACGAGTTTCCCGTTTTCCACGTTACGTGTATGACGATGCGTAGTCGTCCGGTTTATCCGGCGACGATCGTGGGATACCCGCCGATGGAGGACGCGTACATGGGTGGCGCCGTCGAGCGCATCTTCCTACCGATGATCCGCATCGTAGTTCCGGAGATTCTCGACATCCATCTTCCTCCGGCGGCTGCGTTTCACAACGTGGCGTTCGTCAAGATCAAGAAACGGTATCCCGGACACGCCTTCAAGGTGATGAACGCGATCTGGGGACTCGGGCTGCTCATGTTCACGAAGTTTCTCTTCGTCTTCGAGGAAGATGTGGACGTTCACGACCTGAACGATGTGCTCTTCCGGATTGGGGCCAATTGCGACCCGATGCGCGATAGCCTCATCGTCAAAGGGCCGCTGGATCAACTGGATCACGCAAGTGACTTGGTTGGATTCGGCGGGAAGATCGGGTTCGATTGCACGCACAAGTGGAAGAGCGAGGGCTTCCCAAGGGAATGGCCCCCGCTCATCCGAATGTCCGAGGACGTCAAGCGTCGGATTGACGCGATCTGGTCCGAACTCGGAATTTAGCGCAGCGAGCGCAGGTACTCCGCGATCGCTCGACGATCCGCTTCCGGCACGTGCGCAAAGGACGGCATACCCTCTTTCCCCATGGAAGCCGGATCCAACAGAAGTTTCATGTAGAACTCGGCATCTCCGTGTTCGGCGCCGACCCTCGAAAGATCCGGCGCAGTCTTGCCACCCTTTCCGCCGACCGAGTGGCAGTTCATGCAGCCAACCGTCTCAAACTTCTGTTTGCCCGTAGAGATTAACGCAGCATCCAGCGCGGCGCTCTTTCCAGCTGGCGACGAACTCTGGGGCTTGCTCGGAGCCTTCTCAGCCGTCTTCGGCTTGTCTTCCTTGGCAGCGGCCTTGTGATCGTCCTCGTCGTGATCGGCCTTTTCGGCGCTCTCGTGGCCTTCGCTGTCATCGTCCGTGCCTTCGGCGTGCTCTTCCGCATCGTCGTCCGTTGCAGTGGTCGCAGCGTTGGAGTCCGCGGATGGCTGTTTCGTGGTCGCTTGATCCGTCGAGACGGCGTTTGTGTCCGCTGACTCATCGGAACTGCCACCGCAGCCAATGGCGGCAAAAGCGACAACGATCAAGACAGCAAAGAGTGCAAAGAGATGTTTCATGCTTGTCCCTCCAGGAATCCCCAAAGAGTCTACCGCAGTTTCCGCGCGTCAAGCGCAGCGGCGATGTCGGACGCGGTGCGGCGAAATGTTTCGTACGCGTTCGCGTCGAACAGAACAACCCGCACCTCGCTGAGCGACCGGGGTTCCGTGGTTGCGTGCTCGAGGATCGTGCCAAGCAGGATGCGCGCACATCTGTCGATAGGAAACCCGAAGATGCCGGTGCTGATCGCCGGAAACGAGAGGCTGGACAATCCCAACTCTTCCGCCCGGGCCAAGCTCTGACGCACGGCGCTCGCCAAGAGGCGGTCTGCCTCTTCGGGTTCGTAGCGACTCCATATCGGTCCCACGGCGTGAATGACGTATCGCGCTCGGAGGTTCCCGCCGGATGTCACGGCTGCGTCGCCAGTCTTCACGGGTGCAACTCGGTTGCTCTCTTCCTGAATGATGCGCCCGCCCTTTCGGACAATGGCTCCCGCGACCCCCGCTCCGTGTTGGAGTCGCTCATTCGCCGCGTTGACGATCGCGTCTGTGTCCTGGTCTGTGATGTCGCCTTGTAGGATCCTCAGCTCCATGCTGCCGAACTGAAAGCGATGTTCCATGTTGCACCTCCGCAGGAAGTTGCACCGTGAGGTATTTTGCCCGCATGGTGCGACGCTTGGCTATCGTGGCTTCCTTCGTATGCCTGCTCGGTGCGCAGAGCAGGCTCCCGCAGATGCCCGGCTACGACCGCTGGCTCGAGATGCGCCCGAAGATTCAGCGATCGGTCGTCCGAGGCGATCTCACTGCCGTTTGGTCGGAGGATGGGAAGGCGTTCTATTATCGGAAAGATGGCGCATGGCATCGTTTCGACGTAGAGACCCTCAAGGAAACGGAGGTCGAAGGTCCGCCCGAGCGGCCCAGCCCGCCGCGGGACACACGCCCTCGCCCGGCACGCGGCCGTCAGTACACCGTCGCGTACAGCAAGGACGGAGAATGGCAAGCCAACTACGTGAATGGGAACGTCGTCATTCGCAAGAGAAGCGGCGGCGACGAGATCCGCGTTACGACGGACGGCGACAAAGAGAAGCGAATCGAGTACGGAACGGCGAGCTGGGTCTACGGAGAGGAGCTGAACCAAAACGAGGCGATGTGGTGGTCACCCGACTCGAAGAAGCTCGCCTACTATCGAATTGACAACCGCCTGGTGCCCGACTACTACGTAACGCTCGACCTCACACAGGTGCACAACCGCCTGTACGTCGAACCGTACCCGAAGGCGGGGGACCCGAACCCGATCCTCGATCTGTTCATCTACGATCGCGAGAGCGGCAAGAGCGTTCCTGTAGATGTCCGAGACGGGAAGTCCTTCAGCAACGATGTCGTCGGGCACTATGTCTACAACGTTCGGTGGTCGCCGAACGGGAAAGAGCTGCTCTTTCATCGAACGAATCGTCGCCAGAACGTGATGGAGTTCTGCGCCGCCGATCCGTCCACGGGGAAGGTCCGCGTGATCCTTCGCGAAGAGTGGCCGACCGGCTGGGTGGCGAACTCCCCAACCCTCCGGTGGCTCGACGACCATCGCTTCTTGTGGGTTTCGGAGCGGAACGGATACGCAAACTTCTACCTCTACGATTTGAGCGGCAAGCTGTTGTCCACCGTCACCCGACACGACTTCGAAGTCGTTGACATCGTTCAGATCGAAGGGGATACGCTTTGGTACACGGCGCGCAGCGGCGACAATCCTTACAAGATTC
>RFHN01000152.1 GCA_003695835.1 Armatimonadota bacterium | reverse complement strand
GGTCATGGTGGTAAGGGTCCCGAGAATCTTCCGCAAGAGAGACAGCCACAGCGTCAGGTTGGTTTTCCTTCCAATGTAGTGCCCATTCGTTGGCGAAGTCTTGGTCTACTCTTCCCAAGGCTTGAGTGACTTTCGCCTCCACTTCGGTCATCCAGGCGAGGCATTCGACTCGTTCCGACTCGCGGAGTGTTGGAAGTTGCCGATACAACTCTCGGATTAGTTCTATTCCGGGATCAGACATTGCTCGCCATTGTCCTTCTCTTATTTGTGGGAGACTGTCGTCCATCTTACCCAGGATTATCTTGGGTTGGGCGGGTTGGGCGGGTTGGACGGGTCGGGTGGGATGGACAATCGTTTCTTTCGCTCTCGGTAGAGGCGTTCGGTGAAGCCGCCCTCTTCAAGGAAGTTTGCTTCGAGCTTCTGCAGTTGGCGCCGTAGGAGGTAGGTGGCCTGGTGGATGAGGCAGATCATGGTATTCGCTGCTTCTTCAGGGGTGGCGGTGTTGATTCCGTAGGGGTCGGAGGGGTTGGACGGGTCGGACGAGTTGGACGGGTCGGAGGAGTCGGAGTTGGCGGTGCGGAATCTTCGCCGGACGGCCATGGCTTCGGGCGAGTTCTTGTCCCAGATTCTCAGTCCGCGTTGGCGTAGAAAGTCCTCGTAGTCCAGCAGCAGCTCCTCGAGGCTGGCTCTCGCCACACCCGTCAGTTTCAGCTCCATCTTCTTTGAAGTAGCGGAAGCCATGCTTCCCTCTGCGATGTTTTGCACTCCACTGCGCGCTGCCTGCACCATCTGGTCGTAGGTGCGCGAATCCCTGGGGACGAAGCGTTTGCAGAAGATCACGGTTGCATCATAGACCTGCTGCGCGACCTGGAAACTGCGGAGCCTCCGGTAGCCGCCGTGGCGCGGTATGAGGCTGTCGTGGTTGTTTGGCATGGCTGTTCTCCTGTCGGACGAGTCAGACGAGTCGGACGAGTCGGACAAGTCGGACCAGTCGGAGTAGTCGGACTAGTTGGAGAGTTTCGACGGCGTTTAGCCGCCTCCTCCCTTCGCCGGTTCCAGTCCCAGGTCTTCGCCTTTCTTCGTCGCGGGGATGCCTTCTTCCAGCCAAACCGGCGCAGGCTCGCCCTTTAGGAAGTGGTCGAAGAACTGTTGCAGGCGGATCGTCCAGTCCACTCGGTTCACGCGCTTCGTCAGCCCGTGGTCCTCGCCGTTATAGTTGAACATCCATGCGGGTTTGCCCAGGCGTCGCAGACCGGTAAACAGCTCGATGCCCTGATACCACGGCACGGCGCCGTCCTTGTCGTTGTGCAGGATCAACAACGGCGTCTCGACCTTGTCCAGCCAGAAGATCGGCGAGTTCTCGATGAACCGCAACGGCATTTCCCAGATCGTCCCGCCGATACGCGATTGCGTCTTCTCATACTGGAACATCCGGCTCATGCCGCTGCCCCAGCGGATCCCGCCGTAGGCGCTGAACATGTTCGACACCGGCGCGCCCGCCTCCGCACACGCAAACATATTCGTTCGCGTAATGAGATACGCTACTTGGTATCCGCCCCAACTATGACCTTGGATTCCAATTCGCTTCGGGTCCACGAATCCCCGCCGGATGATCGACTGAACGCCCGGCAGAATCGCATTCGCCGCGCTCTCGCCGGGGAAGCCGACCTTGTAGGGAATATCCGGCATGAAGATGACATAGCCGCGGCTCACATAGAAGGTCGGATTGATGGAGGATGACCCCGGGGACGGAGCGTAGTAGCGGTGCAGATTGTCGGAAAGTCGCTCATAGAAGTACACGATCATCGGGTACTTCTCCGTCGGGTCGAAGTTCTCCGGCTTGAGCAGGATGCCCTGCAGGGGGATGCCGTCGTTCGAGAGCCAGCTGACGAGCTCTTCCGTTCCCCAGAGGTACTCCGACTGCTGTGGGTTCGCATCGGAGAGTCGAGTGAAGCGCTGGAGGTTGCTGTCGGTCGCCCAAAGGTTCGGAAACTCCTGGAAGTCCTCTCTCGTCAGCAAGAGCACATCGGCGTCGTCCGCCTTTTGCGGGTTGCCGAAACGTTTGTCCTCCATGATCAGCTTTTGCAGCACTGCGCCGTTCAGGCGATAGAAGCCGCTCTGCTTCGTTCGCTCGCTGAATGCGCTGAGGAGCCACGGTTGGCTCGGGTCGAGTCCCTCATCGTCGCGGTTGAGGTTCAGCACACGAAGCCGAATCTCCCACCTTCGACCGTAGCCGTCCGTGAGGCATCGCGCGGGCCGCTTGCCGGTCGGATCCACTGCCCAGATGTCATATCGGTCATAAATGAGGAACTCTTCGTCGTTCTGAGTCCATCCGGCCGCACCGTAGCTGTTGGGATAGGCGGGGTAGTCGCTCAGTTCGTTGAAAAACGGAACGGCGATGTCTTCCGTCAAGTTGATTGGGATTCGTGCCGCGACGTCCATCGCGTACCAGTTGCCTTCATCCTCTTGGTACCATGTGATCCACCGGCCGGTGGGAGAGAGACGGGGGATGTCGGCCGACTTCTGCATGACGAGGGTGGCGTCTCCCGTTTCAAGATTGACCAAATAGATGTCATAGTAGGTCTGATCCCAGGACAGCAGTTGACGATAGGGAAGGTCGCTGCTTCCGACCGCCCAAACCCCGTCGCCATCGCCGACGTTTACGTCGGGCAACGTCGGCGTCTCCAATTGCACGCTACGACGCTTGGCCAGGTCGTAAAGGCAGGTGAACGTCCGATTCTTCTCTTGGTTGGCTCGAAGCAGTTGCATCGGCTGAAGCCACGGGTCTTGCCAATGCCAGATATCTACGACAACCTTCTCGTCGTCCGGAGTTGGCTCTTTCGGCTTCTCTTCCTCCGGCTTCTTCGGCTCGGCTTCGAAGAGGATGCGATTGCCGCTTTCGGAGAAACGGACGCTCGAGCGTTCGGCATAGACGAAGCCCTCCTCGATGCCGTCATTCAGGTTGATCTCGCGCACGGAGCCACCATCGTACAGATACGACTTGCGTACCGGCTTCTTCTCCGTGTAGGTCTCGTGATCCGATGTGAAATAGATGCGACCCGTCTTGCTGTGGAGAGCGAGCGACTTGTACTCGCCGATGCCTTGCACGATCGGCTGGGCCTGCTTCTTCGCCACATCGAAGACGTAGACGCCGTCCTCCGAGGGGTTCTTGCTCGAAACGACGTAGGCGAACCGACCTCCGTCCTCATACCATTCAAAGTCGGTGATATAAGAGAGCTTGATCTCTTCTCCCGTCGCAATGTGGCGCAAGACGTACTCCGACCCCGGTCGCTGGCTTTTGCGATGCTGGGGCTCTTGCGCTGCCTCTTCTTTCTTCTCCTCTTCCTTGCTCTCGGCCTGATTCGTTTCATCGTCGAACGCGTAGGGCCGATAGAGCAACCAACCCTGGTCCTTGTCCGGTAAAGAGAACGATTGCACGCTCTCGATGGTCTGGACATCGCCGGTCGAGAGGTCGAGGATCGTCAGGCTATTGCGGGGCATGTCCTTCGGCTTGCGCTTCTCCTGTCTCGCCTTCTTCATCTCCTCTTCTGGCGGAACCGTGAGAAAGACGACGAAGCGTGAGTCGCTGGTGAAGCGCGGTGTGCTCGGCCGAGGCAGTCGCTTCGGCTCGCCACCCGCTGTCGGCGCAACCAACAGCTCGGCGTCGCCGACTTGAGGAGCCTCGACCCAAAGCGCCCATCGGCCGTCTTTCGACAGCGTTTGATTGCGAATGGAGCGCCAAGAGTCATAGACCGAGTGGTCGAGCGGCTTCTTCTGCGCGACACAGGCGAGAGCCAGACAGAGCGCCACAAGCGCGAACGAGAATCGAACAATGCGTAGGTCTTTCATCTCTACTTTCATCCCCCAGAGGTTAGGGGAACATACCCAGACCGCCGCTTCGAGATGCTCGTACCCGTAGAAAGTAGGACGTGACACCCCCCGTTGGGTACCGTTGCGTCATGGTAGGCAAGAGAGTTGTAGCGATTAGGTGGCTTTTGGCTGCAGCTGCGTTATCCGCTGGGTTATCTTCTTTTGCTCAGCCGGGCTGCTTTGGACCGTAAGTGCCGCGATACCTCCTGTCAACGATCTCCTAACCGCCGCCGCCTGTTCGAGCCGTCGCCGTAACGTTCACGTACCGATAGGTTACTTCCACCTTTCCGCCAGCCGGAACGGTGAGCGTCCACTCGACGAAGTTCACTGCGTTCACTGATCCGCGCGGGAGAGAAGTGTTCTTGACCTCTCCTCCGTGCGACATCTCCAGAATCCGACCCGTTACGGTTTTCCTGATCCGCACCTCAGCGGCCTTGTCGCGGAAGTTCTCCACCGTGAGAGTCCCCTGTAGCGTGATCGGAGTCTCGACGACCGACCCTCTCGCGGTCGGTTCGCCGCGCTCCACCTCCACCTCTCGCGCCTCGACCTTGATGCCGACCGCCTGCGCCATTCGTAGCTCGGTTTCGTCACCCTTTGCCGTGTAGCTCAGCGTCGGTTGTCCAACCGGCTTCCCATCGTCCAAGACGAAGGCGGGCGCCATCG
>RFHN01000151.1 GCA_003695835.1 Armatimonadota bacterium | reverse complement strand
TCCTCCAGGTTCTCATTGTGGCCATGGCTGTCTTCAACACGGCTCTGTCGCGGCGCCGGGAGCTGGCCACGCTGGTCGGCTTGCTCTTCGGCGTCTCCTATGTCATCGGACGGGCGTTTTTCTCGACGATCCTGAGGCCCGAGGGCTCTTTCGAGGGCATGTTGATCATCCTGCTCTCCCTGCTCGGGGCGTTGTCCGGTTGGTTGCTGTGGGGACTTCGGCAGCACATCTTGCGGCTGCGTTTCCAACACGACCCGGAAGCCCGCCGCAAAGAGCTTCTCAAACAACTGATCGAGCTGCAAGAAGAACTGCGCGTCGGTGAGCGGACGCTCACTTTCCTGGCGGTGGACGTCGTGGACAGCACAGGCATCAAGGCGGAGTGCGAGCCTCTCGCCGCCGAGTACACCTTCGGCGAGTACGCGAGGTACGCGCAGGGTGTCGCCGAGCAGTTCGACGGGCGCATGCACAGCGCAGCCGGCGACGGGCTGATCTTCGCGTTTGAGCATCCTCACCACGCGTTCCTCGCCGCCAAGCGCATCCAGCTCGGGATGATCGAATTCAACACGCACCTGAACCGGACCGCTCGACCCTTCCAGCTGCGGTGCGGCATCCACACCGGACGCGTCGTTACCCCGATCGGCGACGATCCGTCCTCCGTCAACTACAGCCACGTGATTGACGTCGCCTCCCATCTCGAGAAGGCGGCTCCGACCGGCGGCATCGCGGTCTCGAAGGAAGCCGCCCTCCTCTTGCCGGCGCAGATGCTCCCAAACAGCGAGCCGGTCCACGTTCGCGGCGTGGAAGCCATCCTTTGGAAGCCCGCAACCGATCTCTCCAGCGTACAACCGATAACCCCGCGGACCCCGCCACCTCCCTTGCCGAAGCCGAATTCATGAAGTACGACGTTGTTGTCTGCGGCGGGGGGACGGCCGGCGCGGTTGCCGCGATCAAGGCCGCGCGGCTGGGTGCAAGAACCCTCGTCATCGAACAGAACAGCGGTCTTGGCGGCACGCAGACCTTTGCCTGGGTGACGCCGATGATGCCCAACTACCTCGGCGGCGATCAGCTGTGCAAGGGGATGAACCTGGAGATCCAAGAACGCCACGCGCGGAGGGTCGGCCCCGCGGAAGTCGAGCACGGGCAGGTCTGGTACGACCCCATCACGGTTGCCCTCGTCCTCGAAGAGATGGCGGACGAGGCGGGGCTGCACCGGCTCTACAACACCGTGTTGATCGGCGCGGACGTGATCCAGTCGGGCGCCGACCGGCGCATCGAAGCCGTCCGTGTCGCCACCAAGAAAGGCCCCCTGGCGATCCAAGCGGCGCAGTTTGTGGACGCGACCGGGGACGCAGATCTCATCACCCTCGCCGGCGGCGAAACCGAATCGGGGGATGAGTCCGGCGTCAACCAGCCAATGACGTTACGTTTCACCCTCGCGCACGTCAACCTCGCCGCCGTGAGGGACTTCTTCGGCGAACATGCCCAACCCTCCACCGATCGCTTCGTGCACGTGGGTTTCGCGGAGGCGAAGGAATCGCCCATCGCTCACCTCGTTCGAGCCGCAGTCGAAGATGGCGTCCTGCTCCCGAACGATTTGGGGTACTTCCAATTCTTCACGATCCATGGGCGGCCCGGAGAACTCGCGTTCAACTGCCCTCGTCTCGTCGGCTACAACCCGATCGACCCGTTCGATGTGAGCCGTGCGATGGCTGCCGGGCGGAAAGCGATCGCTCGCGTTCACGAGTTTTGCAAGCGGTACCTGCCGGGCTTCGAAGAGAGCTACGTCGGGGTCATCGCTCCGATGATCGGCAACCGAGAGAGCCGCCGGATCGTTGGGGAGTACGTCCTGACGGAAGAAGATCACCAACAATGCCGCAAATTCCCAGACGCCATCGCGCGCAACCGCTACCCGATTGACATCCACCTGACGAAGGGCGGGGTCGAGCTTCGGAAACTGCCGGAGGACGACTACCACGAGATCCCGTATCGTTGCCTGATCCCGAAAGGCATTGCGAACGCGCTGGTCGCTGGGCGGTGTCTCAGCGCTACGTTCGCGGCTCAGTCCAGCGTACGGATCCAGCCCGTCTGTCGTGCGATGGGTGAAGCCGCCGGTGCGGCTGCGGCGTTATGCGCTCAAACGGGTTGCTCGCCCAGGGAACTGCCCTACGAAGAACTGCGTCCTCACCTCGCGCTCGATTAGGTCGCTTCGCCGTCGCCCAGAAGCCTCTCTCTCACAGCCTTCATCGCGGCTTCGGTCCTTGTGTTGACCTCCAGCGCTTTCAGAATGTTCGAAACGTGGTTCTTGACCGTCTTCTCCGCAACGCCGAGCCTCTCCGCGATCTCCTTGTTCCGAAGCCCCTGGGTGATGAGCCTGAGAACCTCCTTCTCGCGATCGCTTAGCTCATAGAGGTGCTCATCGGCAAGCGTTTCATCCTCCTTTTGGCGCCGGAACTCCTCGAGCACTTTGGTCGCAATCGTGGGCGAGAGGAACGCCTCGCCTGCCACAGCCCGCTCGATCGCTTCGATGACCTCTCCCGCGGTGCTCGTTTTGAGAAGGTAACCAATCGCGCCGAGCCTCAGCGCTTCGAACACCGTCTCGTTTTCCTCGTGAACCGTAAGAACGACGCACTCGATATCGTGCTTTCTTCGCTTCAGCTCGCGAATGCACTCCAAGCCGGACATGCGCGGCATCTCGATATCGGTCAGCAGCACGTCCACATCCTGCTCGATGCACTGCTCGAGCGCTTCGCGCCCGTCGGCCGCCGCCCCGACACAATCTATGCCCGGAGCCTGCTCCAAAATGCGATGGAGCGCCTTGCGGTAGGCGTCCTCGTCGTCCGCAATCAGTACGCGTATCATCGAACCTCAAGAGTTTATCAGAAGCTGCTCCGTAATTCGAACGCCCGACGATTCTCCAGGCGCCTTCTCCGCACGCTGAAGCTCGGCCTCCGCTTCCACGTCGTGTCCCGTTCGCTTCAGGGCATCTGACCGCAAGCGATGCACCAACTTGCTCGGCGCTCGTTCCGCGGCGGCCGCTAACACGACGTTCCTCTCCGCCTCCCTGCCGGCGAGCCATAGCAGATCTGCGGCGTCGAGGTAAGGCTCCGGATCCGCGCCGAATTCGTCCAACAGCCCCTCGCCTCCGCCTTCGAGGAAAGCGTCGAATCGCAAGAGCGGATCCACCGGCGCGAGCAGATGCGCGTTGGCAAGCTCTTGGGCCGGATCGCCGCCGAGCTGCCGAACACACCAGGCGCGAAACACCCAAGCGATCGGGTTCGCCCCGCCATACAAGAGGGACTCATCGAAATATGCGGTCGCGCGCTCCCACTGGTGTCGCCTCATCGCCATCGCGCCAAGAAGGAACCAAGCGATGCTCTCGCAGGCTGGCTCGTTGGCGAGGCGCAGCAGGTCGTGCTCGGCTCGTTCGATCTCGCCGGCGGTGGCACGCGCCAGCGCACCCCAGATTTGGATGCGGACCTGCTCCCAGTCCCTCGGCTCGAGGAGCGAATTCCCTTCTGCTTCCTCCACCGTCCCGAACGGAGCGTCCAGAATGGTTTCCCCCTCTTCGTCCCGGAGCAGGATCCGAACTGGAGGGCCTCCCAGTCCGCTCGTGGTGTACACAGCAGGCTTCGCAGCGTACGCGTGCAGCGGGGCTTCGACGGTCTCGCCATTCGCCAACTGGAGAAACGCCTTCCCGGCGGGTTCGTCCTTGCCGACGAAGACCCGCAACTTCCCCTCTGCCTCGTTCCGCGTCACAACCGCGCGTTCCGACATCGCTACGACCTCTCCCGCTTCCTGCGGGACCAAGAAGACGACGAAACGATGCACGCGAATCCGGTGGGGAAAGAGATAAGGGCAATCGGACGCCGCCCGCACCGTCACTTCCAGTTCCTCCCCCTCCGTCTTGAGGCGGACGCTCCGCTCGTCGAACGCGATAGCGAGCCAAGCCGACTCGCCCGACGCAACCACTCCTCCCGGCACGCGCTCCCCTCTCGCCGGAAGTCGAAGAGAAAGGCTTGGCTCCACGTTGAGCGGCATCGGAAAACGGTTTAGGATTCGGCACTGCGCTTCGGCAGCAGCGGACGCTTCCAAGACCTTTGCGCGGAATTCCCATGAGAAGGCGGTACCTGGCACAATCCCTCCCGCGATCGCCTCGGCCGCGTCTTCCTCCTCCCGAATCGCTACCAAAGCCGCGCCACCCGCTGAAGCCGGACTTGCCACGCCCAAAGACTGGCTCGCCCCCATCGCCTTGTCTCTCACCTCCAGCGTGCAGACGCCGTCCCGAACGAGCAGCGAGGCGCGCACCCCGTCGTTTTCGCAGACCGCGCGATGTGCTCCTTCTACCGACTCTCTCTTGGCTTCCGTCAATGCGCCTTCCGGGTGGAGATTCTACCAACAGGTAGAATCAGGCCGTGAACGAGGCATCGCGCAGGTACCTGCTGCGCGCCGTAAAATGGATTCTAATACCGTTTGTACTGTTCTTTCTTGGCTATTATGTAGTATGGCCGATTGCCGCACGGCAACTGGGCATCGAACCCGAACAGCCCGAACGGGAGTTGGAGGTACCCAGTGAAAGTCCTGCTACTGGAACGCAATCTGCTTTGGTCGGAACGCCTGAAGCGAGCGTTGCTCGCCGGGGGGCATGAAGTCGTCCCCAAGGATCAGCCGGAAGCAGCTGAGCTGGCGATTTTGCATCTGGGAGAGGTGGACGAAGAGGCGCTCCGCCGCCTTACGAGCGCCGGGATCAAGGTGATCGGACACGCCGGACACAAAGAAGAAGAGCTTCTGGAGCGCGGCCGGTCGGCTGGTTGCTGGCGTGTGGTTTCGAACGGCACTATCGCCTCGAGGGTCGCCGAGTTAGTCGAGGAGGCCGGTCGTGAAGGATAGTTTCGGAAGAACCATTGATTATTTGCGAGTGAGCGTCACAGACCGGTGCAACTTCCGCTGCATCTATTGTATGCCGGAAGAGGGTTATCCGGTTTCGCCGAAGGACGAGCTACTGACCTTCGAAGAGATGGCTCGCCTGATTCACATCGCCGCAGACCTGGGCATCGCGAAAGTCCGCCTCACCGGCGGAGAGCCGTTGCTCCGGCGAGATCTGCCCCAACTGATTCAACAGATCGCTCGCCATCCCAACATCACCGACATCAGCTGCACGACGAACGGTTTTCTTCTCAAGAGCAAGGCGCAGGAACTGAAGGACGCGGGGCTTCATCGCGTCAACGTGAGCCTCGACACGTTGGAGCCTGAGCGATTCCAACGAATCGCGCGGCGAGGCGCTCTTCAACAGGTCCTCGACGGAATAGACGCCGCTTTGGAAGCAGGCCTCCAACCAGTCAAGATCAACTGCGTTCTCATGAAGGGAGTCAACGAGGACGAAGCCGTTGCCTTCGCGCGCCTGACCCTGGACCGTCCTTTGAACGTACGTTTCATCGAGCTAATGCCGATCCGTTGGAACCTCGACGAAACGGAGCCGATGGATCCGATTGCGCCACTCCGAGGCAATCGCGACCTGTTCCGCCTCCGAATCGCGCAGGACGACGGCATGCTGAGCGATCTGCAGATGCGCAAAATGGTGGTATCGTGCGACACCGCGCGCGAGGCGATCGAAAAGGAACTCGGTTCGCTCACGCCCGCTGCGATCCCGACCAACGGGCCCGCTCGGAACTCCCGCGTCAAGGGCGCGGTTGGCACGATCGGGTTCATCAGCCAGATTTCGAACGACCTTTGCGATCGTTGCAACCGCCTCCGCCTTACGGCGGATGGCCAACTCCGGCCCTGCCTCATGGCGGACGGCGAGGTGGACCTCCGGACGCCAATCCGCACGGGCGCGAGCGACGAAGAACTACGCGACCTCTTCCTGCAAGTGGTCGCCGCCAAACCCGAACGCCACTACCTCGCCGAAGGTCAGAAGGTGGTGGGCCGGGGCATGAGCCAACTCGGAGGGTAAGCGCTTGGCCAAGAAGGTCGTTGTCGGCATCGTCGGTTCGCGGTCGGAAGGCATGCTCTACGAACAGATGCTTCGCGACGCAGGACTGCGCGTGGAATCGGAGTTGGGAACTGCCGTGTCCGAGTTCGCAGATGTCGCGCCCAGCAAACTCTATGTGGACGAAAGAGATCTCAACCCAGAGACTGTGCAACTCATCGCGAGCATTCTCGGCAAAAGCGTGAATCCGGACCTCCTGCAACGCTACGGCGTACGGCCAAAAGCGGATTTCTTGCAAGCGGTTGCTTGGTTCCCAACAGAGGAAGCAGCGGAGGAAGCGGCGCGTCGACTGAACGAGCGAGGCTATCGCACTACTGTCGAGAGATGGCCGTGGGAAGTTTCGCCCTACGAAAACCGTCCTTGGGCGCTCTTCTTGAAGAATCACGACCTCGATGCCGATACCGCGAAGACAATCTGGGAAGCGTGCGGAGTCTTCGCCGACGCCAACGTCTTGTCGCCCTACCGCCGCTTCCTCGAAGACGGGTAAAGTTTTCCCATGACCGTTCGCGTGGGCTTTCTCTCCACTGCGCACATGCACGCGCACGGATACGCCCATGCTCTACGGCAACGGCCCGACGCCTCTATCGTAGGCGTATGGGATTCAGTCACGGAACGCGCCGCGACTTTCGCCCAACGGTGGGAGATCCCCGTTTTTGAGGAACCGGATCGCCTTCTCTCCCAGTGCGACGCGGTCATCGTAACCAGCGAAAACCGGAAGCACGCGGAGCACGTCGCATGGGCGGCAGACGCGGGCAAAGCGATCCTTTGCGAAAAACCCGTCGCAACCTCCGTTGCGGATGGGGCAAGCATCCGCGAGGCGGTGGAGAAGGCGAACGTTCTCTTCATGACCTCCTTCCCTTGCCGCCTCAGTCCTGTGTATCAATCTTTTCGCGCTAAGATCTCGGAAGGCGCAATCGGCGACGTTCTGGCGATCTGGGGCACGAACCACGGCACCTGCCCCTTCGACTGGTTCGTTCAAAGGGAGCAGTCCGGCGGAGGCGCGTTCATGGATCATGTCGTGCACGTTGCCGACCTCTTTGGCAACCTCTTCGGCGCTTTGCCAAAGGCGGTCTATGCGCAATCCAACCATCGGCGGCTCGGCCTCGAGGTCGAGGACACGGCGTTCCTCCATCTCACCTTTCCCGACGGAGTCTTCGCTACCCTCGACGCCAGCTGGTCCCGCCCGAAGTACTACAAGACGTGGGGCGATGTCCGCCTCTCCGCCACAGGCAGCAAGGGCGTACTGGAAGCCGACCTCTTCCAGCAAGCGCTCGACCTTTACGCGGATGAACCGCCCACACATCGAGAAGTTGGATACGGCAGCAACTTGGACACTCTCCTCGTGGACGCGTTCCTCTCGTCCGTCATCAAGGAAACCGAGCCTCCGATTACTTTGGACGACGGGTTGGCGGCAAGCGCGGTTGCCCTCGCGGCGGTCGAAAGCGCCCAGAAGGCTGAACCGGTCGCTGTGACCGCATTGTGAGATAAAATCAACCTACTCCCATGAGCGATCCGAACAAAACGCAGATGCTCGAAGAGGATCCGAACCGCACGCGGATCACCTCTGCGCCCTCGCTCTCCGTCACGCAGACGATTCAGCCGATCCAATGCCCAGTCTGCCGAACGCATAACCCGCCGGGCGTCGTGTACTGCGTCGAATGCGGCCTGGTGTTCAGTACGAGCGAGCAGCTTCCGGACGATGTCTTCAGCGCGCCCCCTGTCCGCCCGCCGTGCCTGATTGACGAAGCGGGCCGGGAGCAGTTTCTCCGCCCCGGAGAGAACAGCGTCGGCCGAGAGGGAGACATCCTTCTCACGGACCCGCGCTGCAGCCGCCGACACGCAAAGATCTATTACGAACAGGACAAGCTCTTCTTGGAGGACATCGGGAGCACGAACGGCACGCAGGTAAACGGAGAGCCGCTTCCGCCCAACCAACGGATCGCACTGAAGGACGGAGACAAGGTTTCGTTCGCGGGATTCGAGATGACCGTCTCCCTACGCGGGGGCGCAGGGGCGACTGCCATGCCCAACGCAGGCAAGACCGCCCAACTCGATCGGCCGCCGACCGTCGAGCCACCCGTTGCCAAGCTGGTCTCAGACGACGAGGCCCATCCCTTGAAGGCCGGCGCGAACCGTATCGGGAGAAAACCAGACAACGATGTGGTATTGGCGGACCCGTTCGTGAGCGGCTCACATGGAATCCTTGAACTCGAAGGACAGAGCGCCTTCTACACGGACGTCGGCAGTACGAACGGCTCCTTCCTCAATGGCGCCAAGCTCGAACCCAACCAGCGCACCGCGCTGAAACCGAACGACGAACTGCAGATTGGACAGAAGATCTATCGCATCGAGTGGACGGACGATAAGCAAGATGGAAACAACAGCTGAATTCGAGAAGGACCAACTGAGCGCGGCTCAAGTACCACTCCGCTTCCGACCTCGCGTCACGATCGGTTGCAAGACCGACATCGGGTGCGTGCGCGAAAACAACGAAGACAAGTTCGAGTACTTCCTTCCGGAGAGCGAGCCTATGCTCGCCGTTCGCGGACTCGCGTTTCTCGTTTGCGACGGCATGGGGGGACACGCGGCCGGACAGATCGCGAGCGAACTCGCCTGTAAGACCTTTTTGCACGCCTATCTGAATCACATGTCGGCCGACCCGGTGGAAGCCGCCCGCACCGCGGTGCAGCACGCAAACCGCTTCGTTCGGGACGCCGCCTCCGCGATTCCCGAACGACGCGGAATGGGATGCACGCTGAGCGCTCTCTTGTTGGTGCAAGACTCCGCCATCGTCGTTCAGGTCGGGGACTCGCGAATCTACCGCCTCAGAGAGGGACACCTCGACCAACTGACGGCCGATCACACGTTCGCCGAGGAACTGGTACGTGGAGGATTTATGGATCGCGAAACCGCGGAACGAGACCCCCGATCCCACGTCCTCACCCGCGCGATCGGAGCCGAAGACGCCGTGGATCCAGACATCGAAACGCACGATCTGAAAGCAGGCGACGTCTTCCTACTCTGCTCAGATGGCGTAACCAACCTCGTCTCGGACGACGAGATCGCGCAGCTGCTTCAGTTGCCGCCTTCGCAAGCCGCCTGGGAGATTGTCAACAGGGCGCTTGTCGCCGGAGGCCACGACAATGCGACGGCCGTCGTGGTTCGCGTTGACGCCCTCGAATCTTCAAACGGGGCATCCAACGAAAGCGGCTGATCCGTCCTAACAGTAGGGCATGCAAGGAGGCTTCCTCTTCTCGATGGTGATACTGCCGTTGGGGATTCTCGCAACGGCGCTGTTCCTCTACTGGTACACCGGTCGCCGAAGCGATCGCCAAAAGGGGAGTGAAGATCGCTGATGGATCCGAAATTCGTCGCTTTTGGACTGTACTTCGTTGTCATCCTCCTCATCGGGGTCTGGGCGACGCGGTTCTCCTCACGCGGCGTAAGCGAGTTCTTCGTCGGTGGCCGTTCGGTGCCGCGAT
>RFHN01000150.1 GCA_003695835.1 Armatimonadota bacterium | reverse complement strand
GTCTTGTGTAAAGCCTTCGTTGCGAGCGGTCGAGCCAAAGCCTCCGGTGATGTACTGACGCGTCGCGATGACTCGGTCCCACAGTCGTATCGCGCACTCGGCCCAGGTGGCATCGTTGGTTAGCCTGGCAAGATCGGTAACGGCAGACATAAGATACATCGCTCGGACGGCATGGCCTTCGAGGTTCTCGAGCTGGCGGATTGGAACGCGGTCCAGCCAGTAGGTTCCGTCGTACTCTTCGTCTGCGGTTCCGTGTTCGCGAGCGAAGAAGTGGGATCCGCGTCGCTCCAGGAATGTTCTTGCGAGATCGAGCGCTGCATCGTCCCCCGTCGCTTCCGCATAAGCCAACAGCGCCAATTCGATTTCGGGGTGACCGGGGTATCCGGGGCGGTTTTCGATCAGAAAACGATCAACGAGGTGAGCGACGGTCCGGCGAGCTACTGCCATGAGGCGGCTTTCCGCGTCCACTGCGGCGTGAGCGAGTGCTGCCTCGATGAGGTGGCCCATGCAGTAGAGTTCGTGGGCGTCGCGGAGGTTGGAATAGCGTTCCTGCTCTCGGTGCACGCTGTACCATGTATTGATGTAACCGTCCTCCCACTGAGCTTGTTCTATGAGGGCGATCGTATCTTCGAGGGCAGCGCGCCAGGGAGCCTCGGGATGCCATTGGAGCGTGAGCGCGGCTGCTTCGACAGCCTTGTAAAGGTCGGAATCCATGTAGATCGGGCCGCGGTACCCCTTCGTTTTGCGGGCAGCGGCGAGTCGAAAGTTCTCCAGATTTCCCGCCTCTTCGAGTCGCTCAAACAGCAAGGGAATCGTCGTCTCGACGAGCGCCTGCTGGCGCGGCGCCCAGAACGGATCCTCGACCTGAATGGAGGCTAACGCGAGCGGTTTCATCGGCTCAGAGGAGCGTACCTCGCCCAGAAACCGAGTGGCTGCATCGGATAGAATCGCACCGAGATGCCGGTCATTGCCGTACGGATTCCGCAAATGGGAGAGGGGCTTCAAGAAGCCCGCGTGGTTGCTTTCCTCAAGAAGCCGGGGGACCAGATCAAGCGCGACGAGCCGATTTATCAGATGGAGACGGATAAGGCGCTGCTTGACATCGAATCCCCATACGACGGCGTGTTGGTGGAGTGGACGGCGAAGGAGGGAGACGTCCTTCCGATCGGATCGGAGATCGCGAAGATGGAGGTCGCGGAAGGCGTCAAGGAGATGCCGGCGGGTCACGGCCCGCCACCGAAAGAGGAGCCGAAGCAGACGGTAGCGGAGCCAGCAGCTGTTGCCGTGGCAGAACCGCGCAAAGTGACGAACGCAGAGATTCCTCCGCGCACGCGTCGGTACCTAAAGGAAAAAGGCCTTCTGGATCGTGCCGCGGAGATTCCCGCGCGCGGAAAGAAGCTCATGCCGGAGGACGTGGATGCGTGGCTTGCGGCACAAGGCGACGGCGGCGCGTCGGCGACTCCCGCCGCTGCACCACCGCCGAAGGTCCTGAAGACGACCGCGGAATACGAAGAGGTCGAGATTTCTCAGCGACAGCAGACGCTCTCATACCGACTCGCGCGCGGGGCGCAACTCTGCGTTCCGGGCACGATCATGGTAGAGGCGTGCTGGGAGGCGATCGCCGAGGCGCGAGAGCGCGTGAAGGCCTCTCCCGACGATTTCAAGCCGAGCGCGTTCACGATGATGGCGTGGTGTGTCGTCCAAGCGATGAAGCGCCATCCGAAGTTTCGCAGTGCGATCAGCTCCGACGGCAAGACGCTGCGCACGTATAAGGGCGTTCACCTCGGAATCGCGGTTGCGCTTCCGGGCGACGAGCTGGTGACCGCCATGGTGCCGAACGCGGACTCGATGTCGTGGCGCGAGTTCGCTGAAGCTGCGCGCCAACAGATTGAGCTTGCGCGCAATGGGAAGGATCAAGCGACGGAAGCAACGACGCTCTCGATCACGAACATGAGCGCGTTCGGTCTCCGAAATGCTGTGCCCGTCGTGGTGTCGCCGGCGGTGGCGACGCTGTTCCTTGGCGAGGCGTTCTACAAGCCCGTCCCGAAGATGGGCGGCTTCGATTTTCGACAAATGGTGATGTTGTCGCTGACGTTCGACCACCGCGTGATCAACGGTGTGGGCGCTGCGAACTTCCTCAACGATGTGAAAGCGGAGATCGAGAACTTCGAGCTGCCCGAGTAGGCCTCGCGAGAGCGACCCATGAGGTAGAACGGGTGGTATGGCGCCTTCGCCCGTGTTAGTACAGCTCTTTGACCAAATCCTCGAAGGGAAGGACATCCCAACGGCGGAAGGCGTCTTGCGAGTCAAACGGGAGGACGCCGAGGCCGAGCTCCCACCGTTGCCGTACTCGCTACTCGTCAATCTGGCCCACGCGGTCCACTGGCAGGATCTTTGGCTCAACCAACTCGAAGGGAAACCGAATCCGCCGATCCAAGAGGTCTGGCGGACCGACTGGAGGCGTCCGGATGCTTCGGAGTACCCTGCCTTGAGGAAGAGGTTCGTAGAAGGTCTCCGGCGCGCCAGGGCGCTCGCAGGCGAGGAGTTCGCTTCCCACCGTTGTGAGAGCGACGAGAAGGCTGCGGAAGTCCTGCTCCGGATCGCGATTCACGCCTCGTATCATATCGGGCAGATGAATCTGCTGAAGCGGGCGCTTCGGAACACACGGAAGGCCTGACAGGCGCACCCACGCAACCTATATTGTGTGCCACAATAGTTAGGAACCGTATCAGGAGAAACATCATGTTGAGCTTGTTGAGCATCGCCCTCGTCCTCGTTCAAGGCGCAGCGCCAGCGGACCTCTCCGCCGACGCGCGGCTGAATACGCCGGTGACGGTCGAGCTTCCCATCGCTTCGATGAAGGAGGTCGTGGCGTCCCTCTCGAAACAGAGTGGAGTTGCGCTTCGCGTCCAGCCCGAGCTTCAGGAAGACTTGGTCTCGCTGTATGCGAAGGAGCGACCGGCATCGGAGGTTCTGACGATGCTGGCGCAGCACTTTGGGTGGCAGTGGGTTTCGTCTGACTCTGGCTATCGGCTCGAGCAGCCGAAAGATGCGAGTCGGAAGGAGAGTCAGGAACTGCAGGATGCCATCTTTGCTGCATACCGCACGGCGCGTGAGGAGGCGAGGGAGCGACTCAAGAAGGCTCAGTCTTTGGATCGCGAGGCGGCGCAAAAGGAGCTACAAGCGCTGGGAGAAGAGATGCGCCAGGTCGGGCAATCGGACCCCGCGCGCTCCACGGAGATTATGAGGCGGATTGCCGAGTTGAGCCAATTGCTCGACGAAGAGACAACGTTGCCCGACCTGCTTCTTGCCAATCTCTCGGATCGCGATTTTCTCGAGTTGGAGAACATCGGAAAGATCGTTTTTTCGACCAACCCCACTCGCTTGCAGCGCCGACTCCCGAACGGAGTCTCGCAAGGGATTCCGGCGTTCCTGAATTCCATCGCGGATACTTTGCGGGCAAAGTATCCAGAGTTCGATCCGCGTCAGATCACGGCGATCCGGTTTGTGGTCCGTCGTCCGACTCGCGGGGTGTTCGCGCTTGCTGGCCTCGCGGGATCAGCCAACGTCCGCATTGACGTCCTCGGCGATGGCGTTGTGCTGCACGAATCCAGCAACGCGTTCGCAGGCCTGATGGGCGCGCTCGATCGAAGGCAGCAGGAGGTACCCCCAACGCCGGTGCCCCAGAACCTGCCCGAGCAGCTTACGCGAAACTGGACGCCGCCTGCGTCGGTAAAGCAACTCGTCCTCGCTACGCGGGGCGGAGATATGACGTCCGCCGGCGAACTCTTCTCGGACGTGATGTCCGGTACGGTGGATCCCCTGCAACCGATCGGTCGGGTCCTGGTGGACATAGGGAAGGAGGCGAGAGTATCGCTCATTTCCGACCTTTATGACGCCGATCTTGCTGGGCTTGGTCTTGGGCAAGGGAACATCGCAGCCGAAACGCCCGCAGGCATGATTCACGCGCTTGCTCAGGCGAAAGATGCGGAATGGAGCTACGACAACGGGTGGGTTAGGATCCGCTCGCGGAACTATCCGATCAAGCGAGCGGGCACAGTGCCGCGCTCGCTGTTGCGACCGGTGCTCGAGGAGCGCGCCAAGATGGGCGGCCTGCGATTCGAGGTTCTGGCGTCGTTCCTTGCGAAGCTCACGCCTCTCCAACTCGACTCGCCGGTGACGGCGTTTGCGGGGATGAGCATGTCCGGCATGATGTTCGGCGATGGCGGGCCGAGTCGGGCCGCTGCCGCCTTCTGCCGATTTTACGATGGCCTTCCGTTCACGCTGAAGGAGAGCCTCAAGGCGGGCAACCCGCTCACATATGGCACTCTGCCTCCGGGCAGCAAGACGCCCCTTGAGCAGTTTCTCTTCCTGACCGAGCAACCTTCCGTGTCTTTGACGACGTATGCCGACACCGCCTCCGCTCTGCAGTCTCTCGCGATGATCGTCGGAGGCCGAGGAGACTCGAGATCGGACAGCGAGTTCTCCCAGCGGTTCCCGAACGGCGTTCCGCCGGGAACGCAAATCTTCTTGGAGGTGGGCCAGGTACCCGGAGTTGCCGCTCGACTTCAGGCAGACGGCTTCACGTTACCCATGGTGACCTCCCCCGAAGGCGTCGGGATGGCGCTGGGATTCATGGGCCAGGGTGGACCGGACATTCAGATCGCATACAAGGAAGCCGTGCTGGAGCAGTATCGCTTCCGGATCGCTCTCTCGCCGAACGAAATCTACACGGTCAACGCCGGCGGCGGGCTCGCCGACCCGAAGGTGGAATATGGCCCGCTCGATAGGCTTCGGCCTGAACTTCAGGAGCAGATTCGCAACGCCCAGCGCCGAGCAGGCCAGATGGGCCAAGGCAGAGGCGGCGGGGGCGGCGGCGGTACGCAACGCTGAGGATCTTGCTTCGCCCTTGTGGGCGCACGCCGCGCGCACCTACTCGTCAACGTCGCAGGCAAGGCTGAGGCGGAGCAGCGTCTCTCGTAGGCGGCTGACCGGCAGTCCGATGACGGTGTCGACGTCCCCTTCGACACTCTCGACGAACGCCGCGGCCCCGCCTTGGATAGCGTAGGCTCCGGCTTTGTCCATCGGTTCGCCGGTCTCCACGTAGGCGCGAATCTCCGCATCCGTCAGGGACCGAAACCGGACTCGAGTCGTGTCCGCGAAGACATGCGCGCGCGTCTCGTCGTCGGCTGGGTACAGGATCGCGACCGCTGTCGTGACGGTGTGTTCGCGGCCACTCAACATCCTGAGCATCTCTTCCGCTTCTGCCGGCGTCTCCGGTTTGGCAAGGAGCCGTTCGCCGACCGCGACGACCGTGTCAGCCCCGAGGACGATCGCCTCGCGCCGCTCGACTGCCACTCCCAGAGCCTTGGCGCGAGCCAACCGCTTGGCGACTCTCTCCGGGTCGCCAAACTCGGGCAGGTGCTCGGGAACGCCGGAATCCACGACCTCAAATCGGTCGAAAATCCGCTGGACCAGCTCGCGCCTTCGGGGGCTTGCGCTCGCGAGCACGACTGGGTACTTGGCGACCATAATCAAGGCGATTGTGGTCGAACGACCGTCGCTGACGAAAGAGGAGCTCGAGCGGTACGCCCGCCACCTCATCCTACCGGAGGTCGGCGCGGAGGGACAGCGGAAGCTCAAGGGTTCGAGCGCCTTGATCGTCGGCTTGGGGGGTCTCGGCTCGCCGGTCGCGTGGTATCTTGCCGGCGCGGGCGTGGGGCGGATCGGCATCGTGGACTTCGACGTCGTGGATGAAAGCAACCTCCAACGCCAGACGCTGCACCTCTCTTCGGATGTCGGCCGACTGAAGACGGAAAGCGCTGCCGAGAAGCTTCGCGCCTACAACCCACACATCGAGATCGTCACCTACGCCGAGCGTCTATCGGCCGAGAACGTCCTGAAGATCCTGTCGGAATACGATGTGGTTGCGGATGGGACGGACAATTTCCCGACACGGTATCTCGTCAACGATGCATGCGTGCTCCTGAAGAAACCGAACGCCTATGCCTCGATTTTCCGCTTTGACGGGCAAGCGTCGGTGTTCTGTGCCGAAGGCGGACCTTGCTATCGTTGCCTCTATCCAGATCCGCCCCCGCCCGGCTCTGTGCCGAGCTGCGCGGAGGCGGGAGTCCTCGGCGTGCTGCCAGGGATACTCGGTGCGATCCAGGCGAACGAGGTTCTGAAGCTGTTGCTCGGTATTGGAGATCCCCTGGTCGGTCGCTTCCTTTGTTTTGACGCCTTGCGTGCGGAGTTTCGGGAGTACGAAGTGAGCCGGAATCCGGATTGTCCGGTTTGTGGCGAGAACCCGAGCATTCGCTCCCTCGAAGAGGCCGCCTCGGCCTGTGCACCGACGGACGCGGTGCGCGTGCCGGAGATTGCCCCGGAGGAGATTCCCAAGCGCATGGCTGCCGGAGCGCTGCTGCTGGACGTTCGCGAGCCGGAGGAGTTGGCAATCTCGCGAATCGAAGGCGCCTTGCACATTCCGATGGACGAGGTCCCTATGCGAATGACAGAGCTGGAGCGCGAACGAGAGATTCTCGTCGTGTGTCGGGTCGGTGAGAGGAGCCGGGAGGTTGCGGCTCTGCTGTTACAAAACGGTTTTGCGCGCGTCTATAACATTGAGGGAGGCATCAACGCCTACGCCAGGCGTGTAGACCGTAGTCTCCCCTTGTATTGACGGGCGTGCACGAAACAACCAAAAAGGAGATATGAGTATGTTCTTGACGACTCTTGCTGCTGTGGCGCTGGCGCCACAGTCCGTGGAACTCACAATCTACAACGCGAACTTCGCGCTGGTAAAGGAGGTTCGCCAAGTGTCCCTCCAGAACGGGCGCCAGGAGCTTCGGATCGAGGACGTCGCGGGTTCGATTGACCCGACGAGCGTCTCGATTAAGGGGCTGGAGGGCTCGCCCTTCGAGGTGCTCGAGCAGAACTATCAGTACGATTTGCTTTCGCCGGAGAGCATCCTTGCCAAATCCATTGGGAAGCGCGTGCGGCTCCATCAGTTGCTGGAGTCGGGGCAGCGCGTTACCACCGAAGGGGTTCTGCTCGCCGCGCCGGGGCGCGTGGTGGCATCGGGCGACGGTTCGCGCCAAGTCTATAGCGGACTGGTCCTTCAGACCGACGACGGGCGCTTCATCCTGAATCCGGAAGGGACCATCGAGGTCCTCGAGTTGCCCGAAGGCTTGATCAGCAAACCTACGCTGATGTGGGATCTGTTTGCACAGGGCGCGGGGCAGAGAAAGATCGAAGTCGCATACTTGGCCAACAACATCACATGGTCAGCGGATTATGTTCTGACGTTGAGCGCGGACGACACGCGGGCCGATCTGAACGGTTGGGTGACGATCAACAATCAGTCCGGAGCGACCTATGCGAACGCGACTCTGAAGTTGATTGCCGGTGACGTACGGCGCGTGCAGCCGCGCCAAGATGTCCGGTTCCGCGGTGGCGCTGTCGAGATGCAGGCAGGCGCCCCGCGCGGTTTCGAAGAGGAGAGTCTCTTCGAGTACCACCTTTATACTCTGGGCAGGCCCGCAACGGTTCGGAATCGCGAGACCAAGCAGATCAGCCTCTTGAGTGCGCAAAACGTCGCGGTGAAGAAGCGGCTGGTCATCGAAGGGCAGCGCTCCGTCTGGTACGGCGCGGGCCGAAACTACCGGCCGGCCGAGGGTTACGCCACGGATCCGAATCTGAAGGCCAACGTCCTCGTGGACGTGGTCAACAGCGAGAAGGCGGGTCTCGGCATGCCGTTGCCCAAGGGCAAAGTTCGTGTTTACAAGCGGGACGCCTCAGGCCAGGTTCAGATGGTCGGCGAAGACCTGATTGACCACACGCCGCGGGAGGAGAAGTTCTCCCTGTATGTGGGGGACGCGTTCGACATAGCCGCGGAACGGCGAAGGGTTTCCTTCCGGCGGATTGCGAACAACGTGGTCGAGGAGACATTCGAGATCAAAGTGCGGAATCGGAAGAAGGTAGCCGAGACGGTCGAGATCATCGAGCATGGTTGGGGCGATTGGGAGATCCTGAACGAAACGCAAAAGAGCGAGAAAGTGGATTCGAACACGTTCAAGTACACCTTGACGCTCCAGCCCGACCAGGAAGGGGTCGTTCGCTACACGATCCGCACGACCTGGTAAGACCTAGGTAAAGATACGAGAAAGGGCGTCCCCAGCACGCAGGGACGCCCTTTTTGGGGTTATACTCAAGTTCCTCCATGGAGGAGTAAAAGTGCGGGCACGCAGGCTGGCATTCTTTTGTCTCTGTGCGGGCATTGCGTTGGGGTGTTCCCAGGAGGGCCACCGCAGCGCGGGCCAGGCGCAGATTGGCGCCGAGGAGCTCGGTGGAGTCGCGATCTCGCTCGACAAGCAGGTCGAGCAAGAGATGGCGTTCTTTGACGCTGCCAAAGAGGGTGGCGAAGTCGGTCTGGGCGAAGTCTTGAACAGTAGCGCCGGCAAAGTTCTCTCTTCCATTGATAAGGCCATTGCCGCCGGGGAGGGAATCGGCGATTACGTCTCGGATGGAGCGACCCTCACTGAGCTTCGCCCCAGCTCGCTGAGCGCGAAGTGGGAGAGGGACGGATTGACTGTCCTGGCAGGGGAAGCCAAGCCACTGGAGGCTCGGGGCCCGAGTGCGCTCGCGCAGCAATGGCGGGCGATGAGGCAACGTCTCGGCGAGCGAGTGGACATGGTGAAGTTCAAGATCATCCGCTCCGAGGCAGTCGGGACGAAGGGATTCAGCACTGCGTTGTATTTGGGAGCGGGCAGCTCCGGCGCGGACGGGACTCAACAGGATGGAGGGCCGGCGGGGTCCGTACAGCAAAACGCGAAGTGGGCGATGGAGTGGGATCTCTCACAAGGAGCCGACAAGCCCATTCTCACGTCGCTCAAGGTTGAGGAGTTCGAGGAGGTCACCCGCGCGCGCCAGTTCCTTCGGGAGGCGACGGAAAGCGTGTTTAGCGGCGTCGAGAGTTTCGAGCAGATCCGCTACGGGCACGAACGGTGGTGGGGAGGGCTGGACTTTTCGATGGGCGCCAATCTCTCCGGCCACCACGGCTTTGCGTTTGGAGACATCAACAACGACGGCCTGGACGACCTCTACGTGTGCGAACCGGGCGGTCTGCCGAACCGGCTCTATCTCCACCAACCGGACGGGAGGCTCAAAGACATTTCGGAGGGTTCCGGTGCGGAGCTGCTCAACGACACGTCAAGCGCGCTCATCCTCGACCTCGACAACGACGGAAATCGCGATCTCGTCGTAGGCACCGCTTCGCATGTCGTCTTTCTGAAGGGCGACGGCAAGGGGCGATTCGAGCCGCGCGGACGGTATCGCGTGATCATGCTGACTTCGATGGCCGCCGCGGACTACGATCGCGACGGACTCGTTGACCTCTACCTTTGTGAGTACACCTCGAGCGGCCAGGCGAACTCGACGAGCTCAAGCATCTACGACTCGGATCAAGGATTGCCGAACACGCTGCTCAAGAACGAGGGCAACTTCCAGTTCCGGAACGTGACCGACGAGGTGGGGCTGGGAGCCAACAACAACCGGCAGACGTTCGCCGCGGCGTGGGAGGACTACGACAACGATGGGGACCAGGACCTGTACGTAGCGAACGACTTCGGTCCGAACCAACTCTATCGAAACGACGGCGGAAAGTTCGTAGAGGTCGCCGCCCAAGCTGGAGTCCAAGACCAAGCGGCCGGGATGGGCGTTTCCTGGGGGGACTATGACCGAGACGGTTGGATGGACCTCTACGTAACCAACATGTGGTCCTCTGCGGGCAATCGTGTCACTTACAACCGGTTCTTCAAGCCCAAGGCGGCGAACACGCGAAACCTGCAATATTTCGCAAGAGGGAACAGTCTATTCGAAAACCAGGGAGATGGCCGGTTCAAAGACGTGACGCAAGAAGCGCGCGCCGAGATGGGGCGATTTGCTTGGGGGGCGCACTTCGGGGATTTGAACGGCGACGGGTGGCTGGACATCATCAGCCCGAACGGTTTCATCACGAACACCGACGCGGACGACTTGTGAAGCTTCTTCTGGCGCCGCGTCGCGGCGCAGTCTCCGGTCAAGGGCGCGGACGCAACGGCTTACATGAACAGCTGGTCGGCGTTGCAGGCGCAGTTGCGATTGGGGCGTAGTTGGAGCGGTCATGAGCCGGACGTTGCGATGATCAACTCGGGGAGCGGTCGCTTCTACGATATCTCGTATGTGGCGGGCGTGCTCTATTCGGATGACGCTCGCGGCGTCGTGTTCTACGATTGGGATGGCGACGGCGATCTCGATGTTTGGTTGAGAAACCGAACTGGCCCCCAGCTGCGCTTCCTGCTCAACCAGGTCGAAACGGGCAATCGGTCTCTTCAAGTGCGGCTGGTGGGTTCGTCTTCCAACCGGGACGCGATCGGAGCGCGGGTGGAAGTGCTCGGCTTGGACAAACCCTTGATCGAGACCGTGCGCGCCGGGTCGGGATTCCTCGCGCAGGGGCCAGGATGGATCTTCTTCGGCCTCGGTCAGCACAGCGGCCCCGTCTCGATCCGAGTGCGCTGGCCCTCGGGTGTGGTCGAGACCCACTCCGGTCTGTCAGCCAATGCGCGGTACGTGATCACAGAAGGGAAGAAAGAGGTACAGCGTCTTGATCTCGAGCAACCGTTGGGTTGGCCGGCGAAACGGATTCCGGAAGCTCACTTCACTCGCACCGGTTCCGTGGCGCTTGCCTATCCGCCTCGCTCTCCGCTCACCGGCTTCCGGACCTTCGACAACAACGTGATTTCCGTGGTAGGTGCGGGGAAGGCGACGCTGATCAACTTCTGGGCATCGTGGTGCGCTGCGTGCCTGAAAGAGATGGAGGTTTTCCAAGAGAGGCGATCGTTGCTCGAAGACGCGGGCGTGCAGATTGTCGCGTTGAGCCTGGACGATCCCAAGGACATGGAGAAGGCGGCGAACCTGTTCCGCGAGAAGGGCTATTGGTATCAGGCTGGCCCGGCGCCTGCGGGCGTCACGCAGCTGTTCCAAGCCCTGCAGCGCGTCATCACCGATCGCGAGCAGGATATCGTGCTGCCCAGCAGTATCTTAGTCAACTCCAAAGGAAGGATCGTTAAGATATACACTGGCCCGATTGATCCCGCCGAGCTGGCGGCAGACGCGCAACGGTTCCGAAACGCCGAAGCCGTTTCCTACCATCTTGCCGTTCCTTGGAAGGGCGTCTGGGACGGTGTGGAGCAAGAGCATTCGGCGCTCATCACGTCTCTGCGTCTGGCGGAGTACCTCACAACGCTCCGGGCTTACACGCTTGCCGCCTCGTTCGCGAGAGATGCCTTGGAGAGCGTGAGGCCGGAAGTTACCCCCGCTGCCACGGAGCTGCGCATCGCCAACGTGTACTACTCCATAGCGGACGGCATTGAGGCCGATGCTCCGATCTTGGCGAAACTGCACGCTTCGAGGGCGCAATCTCTGCTCGTCGCCTCCGTGAGCCGTCTGGGTTCGGCACTTGCCGCAGCGCCCTACGAAGGCGCGCTTTGGGAGCAGTTGTTCAAGAACCTGAACGCGATTCGGGACGAGGCGGTCGGTGACAAGTTGATTGCTGCCATCGTGGCGCGGTTACCTGACCCGGCAACGCCCTCTGAGACCTGGAGGCTGGGGCTCTTTCTGTTCAACGGTACCCGTTATCGAGAGGCGAAACCCTACCTTGAACGCGCCTTGGCTCTCGATCCATCGAACGCCAATGCGGACTACTGCCTTGGGGTGAGCCTGATTCACCTCGGCGATGTCGCCAACGGTCTCAAGCATGTGAATGCCGCACTCGAGGTGCTTCCGCCTTGGGATCAGGCGGAGGCACAGGTAGCCGAAAGCCTTCGTCAAGCCGGGCGGAGGGACCTCGCTCAACGCTATTACGAGCGAGCGCTGAGGATCAATCCGTACAACGCCGATGCGGCCCGAGGACTTCGCGAACTCGGGAGCAATCTGGCAAGCGTTGGGAACTAACGCCCGAGCTTATCGGGATTGAGGTTCTTTAGCTCCGGATGGACGAAGAGGCCGTCCTTGCGGATCAGCTTGCCGTCGAAATAGATCTCGCCGCCGCCGTACTCCGGTCGCTGGATGCAGACCATATCCCAGTGGACGGCGCTCCGGTTGCCGTTGTCCGCATCGTCGTAGGCGTTTCCTGGCGTCATGTGGAAGCTACCGGCGATCTTCTCATCAAAAAGGGTGTCGAGCATCGGGTGAAGGATGTACGGGTTGAATCCGAGGCTCCACTCTCCGATGTATCGCGCGCCTTCGTCGGTGTCGAGAATTCGCTTCATCTCTTTCGTCGCATCTCCCGCGTCGACGTCCACGATCTTGCCATCCTTGAAGGTCAGTTTCGGTCGGGAGAACACCTTTCCCTGATAAAGCGTATCGGTGTTGTACTGTAGGGTGCCGTTCACCGAGTTCTTCACGGGAGCCGTGAAACATTCGCCGTCTGGGATGTTCCGCAGACCGATGCAGGGGACGACACCGATGCCCTTGATCGAGAAGCGAAGGTCGGTGCCCGGTCCCTTGATCTCGACGACGTCCGTCTTGCGCATCAGGCGCTTGAGCGGTTGCACCGCCTTCTCCATCTTCCCGTAGTCCAAGGTGCAGACACGGAAATAGAAGTCTTCAAATGCCTCTGTGCTCATCTTCGCTTGTTGTGCCATGCTCGGGCTGGGCCAGCGGAGCACGACCCATCGAGTCTTCGGCACTCGCGTCTCGAAGTGAACGGGTACCGCGTAGAGTTGGTTCCAGAGCTTCATCTTCTTCGCGGGAACGTCGCTGGACTCCATCGCGTTGTCGGCCCCGCGAAGCGCGATGTAGGCGTCCATCTTCTCCATCCGGAACCGGTCCACTTCGGCGTAGGCGCGCGCGTTTTGCTCGGTCATCCCCAAGAGGAGCGTTCTCTGGACCTTCGTGGAGTAGTTCTGAACGAACACGTTCGCTCCAAACGAGTGGGCCACGCGCACGAGTTCGGCGACACAATCGGGAGGGATGTCAAACGCTTCGATCAAGACGTTGTCGCCTCTCTTGAGGCGCGTGCTGTGCTTGCACAGCATTTGGGCCAGCTTTGTCACTCGCGGATCTATCATCGGGTACGCAGGTTACCCGCCTATCCACGGCAGGCCGCGTATGTCGCTGAGCTGGATCGGCTGGAATCGGACGACGCGCCACACGGGATCGGGAATGACGAGCAGTCTCTTGCCCTCTTCGCGCCGAAACTCCATCACGACGCGCGGGAATCGCGGGGAAAGCTCTCCCAGCGCAGGGTACGAAAGGTCGGCCTCGATCGCGCACTCGACGAACGCGGTCGAGCCCTCCACGCGGATGGAGACATCCTTGAACTCGAGGCGCATAATCTTCGCCTGACGGAGGAACCTGGCGATCTGAGATTTCGCGCTCGACGCGTAAAGCTCTTGCTCGGGGGAGAGGCTCGGCAATTCGATACTGTCCGAGATATACTGGAGCACACCGCCGGTGCGGCCCTCCAGCGAAGCCTGGCGCATCTCCTCGAGGGCGATTCGAATCTGTTCCTCGTCGCTCGGCTTTTGGAGGACAGCGACGAGGTTCACGACCATCAACGTCAGCAGGCCGAGAAGACCGATGATGGCGGCCCACATCCAAACGGGAAGCTTAGGCACGTAACCCCTCCAGAACCGCGTGCACCTTCTCTACATCCTCTTTCATCTTCATTGCGAGAATCTCCAGATCGTCGAACCGCTCTTGCGAGCGAACCAGGCGAACGAACTCCAGCTCGATCGCTCTTCCATACAACGCTTCTCCCTCATATCCGATCAGATGGGCTTCGATTGCGAATCCGGCGCCGGGAATCGAGGGTCGCTCGCCGACGGAGATCGCCGCTTCATACAGTTGGCTGCCGAGTCGCGCCCAGCCGGCGTAAACGCCTTCCGCCGGAATCACGTACCGCTCCACGAGGGCCAGGTTCGCCGTGGGCATCTCGAGACGCGAGCCGAGTTGGTTCCCCGGTACGACGACACCCTCCACCGCATACCACCGCCCCAAGCGTTGGGCTGCGTCTTCCACGTCGCCCTCCGCGATTCGAGCGCGTATTGCGGAAGAGCTGATCCGTTCGCCGTTCGCGGTCACCGGCTGGACAATCGTCGTTGGGAGTTGAGTGGCCAACCACTCCGCACTGCCGGACCGACCTCGGCCGAATCCGAAGTCGTGTCCGACCACCACTCTCTCGGCGTGCAACGCTTCCTTCAGAACCTGGCGATAGAACTCTTCGTGCGTCAGCTGCGCCAGAGGCGGATCGAACGGAAGAACCACCGTGATGTCCACCTCGAGTGATTCAAAAATCCTCAAGCGCTGGCAAAGGCTGGAAAGAAGGTCTGGCGCCTGCTCCGGTCGAAGCAGTTCCAGGGGGTGCCGGTCGAAGGTCAAGACGACGGCAGGCAAGCCCGCGGCTCGCGCTTCCGCGACGCCCCTGCGGATCACCTCCTGATGACCCAGATGCACTCCATCGAAGACACCGATGGTGACGCAGGTGGGTGGGAGGGTTGAAATCCGGCGATTCTGGATGCCGAAGAGCGTGAGCATCTTCGCTGTCAGTCTACCTGGGCTTCTCGCTCTCGCCTGCGAGCGGCGAAGAGCGCGGCGGAGACGGTTACCAACAGAGCCGCGACAGAAGAGCGGTAGAGCAAGACCTTTGCGCCCGACCAGACAGGGTCGGTGATGATCTCGGGAACCAAGGAAAAGAGAAGTTGCAAGGTCGCCGCGGTGCCCAACGTTTGCAAACCCGCCAAGGCGAGCGCTTCCAGCGCGCTTTCGGGTCGCGCGTTGACGCGGCTTGCAAGATAGGAGACCGCGAGAACCGTGGCGGGGATGCCGGTCGAGAGGCTGGCGACAACGAGAGAGGCGGGGGTGAAGACATCATATACGATCATCAATACGGTGGCGGCGAGCAAGGACACCATCCACAGCAAAATGGCAGCGAGAAGCGTATCGGCCGAACGGTTCATCGAGTACCGGTCCTCGCTTTGCGCTTTTTGGAAGAGGTTCGTTTCGGCTTGCCGTTCGCGCTTCGCCCGTGAAGGAGCTTCGCCAAGTAGGCGCCGGTGTGGCTGCGCTTGCAGGCGGCGACCTGTTCGGGCGTTCCACAACAGACGAGTTCCCCACCGGCGTCGCCGCCCTCCGGCCCGAGGTCGAGAATCCAGTCCGCCGTCTTAATCACGTCGAGATTGTGTTCGATGACCAAGACGGTGTTTCCCTGATCCACAAGCCGATGGAGGACGCCCAAGAGCTTGCGGATATCCTCGAAGTGGAGGCCGGTGGTGGGTTCGTCGAGGATATAGAGCGTACGGCCCGTGCTCCGTTTGCCGAGCTCGGCGGAGAGCTTGATCCGCTGCGCCTCCCCGCCGCTGAGGGTTGTGGCAGGCTGTCCGAGATGCACATAACCCAGTCCGACGTCAGCGAGCGTCTGGAGTTTGCGCTTGATTTTGGGGATTGGCGCGAAGAACTCGAGCGCCTCTTGGATGGTCATCTCCAACACTTCGGCGATGTTCTTGCCTTTGTATCGGATTTCGAGGGTTTCTCGATTGTATCTCTTTCCCTTGCAGACTTCACAAGGGACGTAGACGTCCGGCAGGAAGACCATCTCGATGCGGATGATGCCGTCGCCTTTACAGGCCTCGCAGCGCCCACCCTTCACGTTGAACGAGAAGCGCCCGGGCTTATAGCCGCGCATCTTCGCATCGGGCGTCATGGCGAACAGCTCGCGGATCATGTCGAACACGCCGGTGTACGTGGCAGGGTTGCTCCGAGGTGTGCGCCCAATCGGTGACTGATCAATATCAATGACCTTATCAATTCTCTCGACCCCTTCCAGCGCATCGTGAGGCTCCCAAGTCCCACGAGTCCCATAGATTTCGTACATCAGGCGTGGATAAAGCGTGTCTTGAATCAGCGTGCTCTTGCCTGAACCGGATACGCCGGTCACGCAAGCAAAGACGCCGAGGGGGATCTTCACCGTGAGATTCTTCAGGTTGTTTCCCTTCGCACCCTTGAGCGTGAGCCAAGCGGTTGGTTCTCGTCTCACTGCTGGAACCGGGATGCTAAGTTCTCCACGGAGGTACTTGGCCGTTCGGGAATCGGATTCGAGGAATTCTTCCAACGGCCCTTGGGCTACGATCTCCCCGCCATCCGCTCCGGCGCCAGGTCCGAGGTCGAGTACCCAGTCGGCGGTGCGGATCATCTCCTCGTCGTGCTCTACGACGATCACGGTGTTGCCCAGGTCTCTCAATCGCAGAAGCGTCTCGATGAGGCGGGAGTTGTCTCGCTGGTGTAATCCGATCGAAGGCTCGTCGAGTATGTAGAGCACGCCCATCAGCCCGCTGCCGATTTGCGTGGCGAGGCGGATCCGTTGGGCTTCGCCACCCGCCAACGTTCGGGCGTTGCGGGAGAGGGTCAGGTAGCCCAACCCGACGTCTTGGAGGAAGCCGAGGCGCTCTCGAATCTCGCGGATGGCTCGTTCCCCGATCGTTCGCTGGCGAGGCGTCAACCTTTCGGGCAGCTGTTCGAAGAACTCCAGCGCGTCGCTAACCGAGAGATCGGTTACTTCTGAGATATTCTTGCCGTCAATCGTAACGGCGAGCGATTCGGGCTTGAGGCGTTTGCCTTCGCAGACCGGGCAAGGGCGGGTGGACATGTACTGCTCCAAATCCCTCTTCACCCATTCGCTTTCTGTATTCTCGTACCGTTTCTTCAGATGCGCCAGCACCCCTTCGAAGGTCGTCTCGTAGCGTCGGGTGCGCCGGCCGTATGAGACTTCGACCACGATTGGCTCCGGCACACCGTGGAAGATCGCGTCTTTCGCTTTGGCGCTCAGTGTGCGGTACGGTGCTGATGCATCGAAGCCCACATGTCTTCCAAGCGCTTCGAATAGGTCGGGCCACCATTCCTTGAGCTCTCCGTTCTTGTGTACGAACGGCGCCAACGCGCCCTCTTTCAGGGGGAGGCCGGGGTCGCGGACGATTCGCTCGGGATCGAATTCCGTCTTGGTCCCCAGGCCCATGCACTCAGGACACGCTCCATAGGGGGAGTTGAACGAGAACATGCGAGGCTCGATATCGCCCAGCGCAATGCCACAATCTGGGCAAGAAAACTTTTCGCTGAAGAGCCGCTCTTCGCCGTCAACCACACTGACGGTTACCAAACCGTCGCTGAGCTTCAGCGCCGTCTCGATGCTTTCGGCGAGGCGCTGCTGGGCGTCCTCCCGCAGCACCAGGCGATCCACGACCGCTTCGATCGTGTGTTTCTTGTAACGATGCATCGGGATGTCGTCCGTAACCTCGTACATCTTCCCGTCCACTCGCACGCGGACGTATCCCTGCCGGGCAATGTCTTGGATGACGGACTTGAACTCGCCCTTCTTTCCCCGTATCACCGGCGCGAGGATCTGAACGCGTGCGCCTTCCCCGAACAGCATCGTAGCATCCACGATCTGTTCCACCGTCATTCGCTGAATGGGCTTTCCGCAACCGGGGCAGTGCGGCTCGCCCGCGCGCGCGAAGAGAATGCGAAGGTAGTCGTAGACTTCGGTTACGGTCCCCACGGTGGAACGAGGGTTCCGACTCGTGGACTTTTGGTCAATGCTGACTGCAGGGGAAAGCCCGTCAATGTGGTCTACGTCGGGTTTGTCCATCTGCCCCAGAAACTGGCGCGCATAGGCGCTCAGCGACTCGACGTAGCGACGCTGACCCTCGGCGTAGAGCGTATCGAAGGCGAGCGAAGACTTGCCGGAACCGCTGAGCCCCGTGATCACGACCAACCGGTCGCGGGGGATCCGGAAGCTCAGGTTCTTGAGGTTATGCTGTCTCGCGCCATGGACGACGATCCACTCTTGGGGCATTCTTTCTCGAATTGTACCGGTTGGGCGTCGAGTCGGATACAATACTCGTATGTTGGCTGGAATCGTCGCCTCTCTCGCACTTTTCGGGCCCGCCGTCCAGGATCCGCCCAAGGGGTTCACCAAGCTGGTGTGGAAGAAGCCGGTGGAGCTGGTCAAGGCCAAGACCGGAGACTTTGCCTACGGGAAGGTCAAGCTGCCGACGGTCGAGCGGGAGGTCTGGTTGACACTCGGGCATGTGTTCACGGATGCGCAGGATCGCTGGCGCGTTACTCTGGACCTCACCTTCAACGACAACATGGACGACGACCCGAGCATCGAGACAACACCGCCGCGCGGCCGGGACCCCATGATCCGCACCGCGGAGGGCGAGTACTTCATTGACGGCAGAAAGCTCAAGCTCCGGTTCGAGTTCCGCGATCAGATTCTCGATATCATGGCGCCGAACATCTCCGGCCAGCGGATGATCTCAGTGAAGATTACGAAGAAATAACGAATCAGCCCACGACCGGAAGGGGAATGCGAGACCCGCGGGGTGTGTCGTCTTCCTCGTCATACGGAATCTCGTTGTAATGGCTGTCGCGTTCGACGGGCGTGCGCCCGGCTTCGCGAATCATGTAGCGCATGTTTTCCGGAGTCAGGGCTTGGTTCTTGTAGCCGTACTTGCCAGGCTCATACGTGATTTCGTACTCGAGCACCGTGCCGTCGCAATCGTCGGCTCCGTACCAGAGTGCGATTTGCGTGATGGCCGGCGTGTTCATGATCCAGAAGCTCTTGATGTGGTCGAAGTTGTCCAGCAGAAGTCTCGAGACCGCGATGTTCCGCAGGTCCATCTCGCCCGTGGGCATAGGGATGTGCTCGAGTTCGGTCTTCTCGGGGTGGAAGGAAAGAGGCGTCATGCAAAGAAAGTGTCCCGTCTCATCCTGAAGTTCGCGTAATTGGATGAGGTGGTCCACGCGCTCTTCCACCGTTTCGATGTGCCCATACAACATAGTCGCGTACTGAGGCAGGCCCAGCGCTGCGGCCGCTCGCGCCACGCGTTTCCACTCTTCGCCGTTCAACTTCCGGCCGAAGAGTTCTCGGTGAACGCGGTCGCTCAAAACCTCGATGCCCCCTCCGGGGAGGCTGTCGAGGCCTGCTTCCTTGAGATCGGCCAGTGTTTCCTCGATGGATTTCTTGCCGACCTCGGCGATCTGAACGATCTCCACCGCCGTAAACGCCTTCACGTGTATGCCGGGGCGCTCCTCTTTGATCACGCGAATGAAGTCGAGGTAATACTCGTACGGAATCCGAGGATTGATTCCGCCGACGCTGTGGATCTCCGTAATGCGGATGTCCTTGTATTTCCGAACCACTCGGCGAACCTCTTCGAGGCTCATCTCGTACGGTTCAGGACCTCCCTTCTTGGCATAAAACGAGCAGAATTTGCAGAACTTGTTGCAGATGTTCGTGTAATTGATGTGTTGATTGCGAACGTAGTACGCCTTGTCGCCGTGCTTGCGCTCTCGCACCAGGTTGGCAAGGGCGCCTACTTCGCTTAGGTTCGGGTGACGGTAGAGCCGGACACCGTCTTCGAAACTCAATCGCTCGCCGCGTTCCACCTTTTCGCGGATGTCCTCGATGCCCGTGAACTCTCGTGCGAGGGCTGTCATGGCCACTATTATAGACCGCCTTGGCAAGCGAGCCCCCCGCCCGCACGGACGGGAGGCTCTTGCGAGCGGATGTGTGGGCGATTACCGCTTCATGTTCATCAGATCTTGCAGCATCTCGTCCACAGTCGTGACGATTCGAGTGTTCGCCTGGAACCCCCGTTGCGTGACGATGAGTTCGGTGAACTCGTTTCCGATGTCCACGTTCGACTGCTCGAGGAAGCCGGCCGTGATGCCCCCGCGTCCGCCGGAACGAGGCGACCCGATCGTGGCGACGCCGGAGTTGTCCGTCGCGCGCCAGAGGTTGTTTCCGACGCGCTCCAGACCGGCCGGGTTCGAGAAGATCGCCATCGCGATGCGAGCCAGCGCCCGCGTAAGGCCGTTCGTGAAGAGGCCGGTGATCGTGCCGTCCACGCCGATCGAGAAGTTCGCCAACGAACCGGGCGGGAAGCCGTTCTGGCTTGCGAGCTGGACTTGGCTCGCCGTAGCGAGTTGAGTGATGTCGTCGAAGTTCAACCGAACGGCGAAGTTCGGGGAGCCGCCGGATCCCGGGATGTCGAGGTCCTGAGCAGCCCCTGCGTTGATCAGGTTGCCATCTGCGTCGAAGTAGAGGGGTTCGCCGGTCGTAGACGACGATCCGACCGGGTTACCGTTTTCGGTGGCGACCCAATCCCAGCTCGCCACAGCGCCAGCGGGCGCCGGCGGGCTCGGCGGATTCAACGTGTGGTTGTTGAACTCGATGTCAATGTCGTGGGGAGATCCCAACGTGTCGTAGACGCGGAACCGGGTCTGCCATACGGCTGTCGGCCCTGCGTTTGAGTCCAAGTTGCCGGAGAACCCGGCTTGGGTCGTTGCCTGCACGGCGTTGAGCTGTCCGATGGGGATTCGGATGCTGCTCGCTGCGTCAATCGGAATGCCGGTATCCACGTTTCCGTCCTGGTCAGCCGGCCATCCGAGCAGTTTTTCTCCCGTGCTTCGCATGACGAGCGACCCTTCTGCGTCCAGGTCGAAGGCGCCGTCTCGCGTGTAGGCGATCCGTTCGCCGTTCGAAACGAGGAAGAAGCCTGTTCCCTGGATCGCGAGGTCCGTCTGACGGTTCGTGGACTGCAGCGAACCCTGATCGAGGTTCGTGTCCGTTCCCGCCACCGCGACACCAAGGCCGTACTGGACGGGGTTCGTACCGCCGATACTGCCCGGCTGCGGACGGCTCGCGCCGCGAATCGTTTGGGCGACGATCTCCTGGAACGTAACGCGGCTGCTCTTGAACGCGGTCGTGTTGACGTTGGCCAGGTTGTTGCTGATGACGTTCATGCGCGTTTGCTGCGCGCGAATGCTGGCTACGCCAGCAAGCAAGGCTTGAAGCATTTCAGTTGCACCTCCATAGTTTGTTGTTTTTTGTGGTATGGAGACAGCAACGTCATCTGTCGAGAGCCATGGGGCGCCTCCCGGCCGCTGAAGCGGACGCGGGTCCGGCAACCTTACAGAATGACGGCGCTGTCAATGTTCGTGAACACGTTCTCCCTCAGTTGCTCCTTCGCGACAGCGGTGATCACCGTACGGTTCTTCACGCTGACGACCAAAGCAACGTCGTTCATGAGAATGAGGCTCTCGCGGCTTCCTTTGCTGGCTGCGCGGTCCACCCCTTCTCGAATGCGCTCCCAGTCTTCCGCTCCGAGCTGGATATTCCGGCTCTTGAGGCGCGTTGCCGCGTGGCCCGAGAGTCGGAGACCCTGTTGCTCTTCGAGGACCTGGGAAAACGTCTTTTCGCCCTGAGCGGGTTTCGGTTGTGTCGCAGATCTCTGCGGCGCGACCTGTGTCCCGTGGACGAGTTCCTGAACTTTCGGATTGAGGATCGGTTCGCTCATCTTCACTCCGGTAGGATCGTGACGATGTTCTCGATCGGGTAGCGGCCGCCGTTCACAACCACGTACACGCGGTTGTTATCCACGACCACAGACTCGACCGTTCCCGTCACCGTATTTCCACCGATATCTTCGGCGAATGGGACGGAAACCTCAACCCGTTTGCCGATGAGCGAAGCCCCCTGCGTCAGCGATAGGTTACGCTGAAGCCGGTCCAGCCCCTGCACCATGCCCATCTGCGCGAGCTGCGCGAAGAAGTCACGGTCGTTCATCGGCTGGAGCGGATCCTGGGTTGCCAACTGAACCGTCAGCAACTTCAGGAACGCGCTCTGATCCAGAAACGTCTCCCGTTGGGCGGGAGGGTCCGGAAGGATGTAGTCGTTACGAGTTCCGGGTATCTCCATAGATTCCTCCTAAATGACGTAGTCGAGCGCCCCGACCTGCCACGCCCAGCGCGCGGCTGATCGCGACACTGCCTCGGTCAGCGCTGCCTCCGGCTCGAAGCGGTAGGCCGGAGGCTGGAACGCAGCCTCCGTGTGACGCGAGGATCCGCCGCCCGGCCGGTCGCTGCCGACGAGCAGGCTGCTCAGCTCGAGGCCGTGGCGCGCCAGCGCCTCGGTCAGCGCCTGCCGGTTGCCTTCGACTGCGAAGCGAACCTCGGAATTGGCCGCCACGATGTGCGCCTCCACTTTCGATCCGCGCGAGTGGATCGTGATGTCCACCGTGCCCAGCTCGGGTGGGTCGAGGCGAACGGTGAGCGTTCGCTTGCCGCCCTGGGCCGCGAGTTCCGACGCCTGCTCCAGGACCTTCGTGGCCACCTCTTGGAATCGCGCCTCGGTGCTCGCCTTGGCTACGGTGTCCGGTTGGGTGTGAGAGGGCAAGTCGCGCACGGAGAAGGGGGCGCCGTGTGCGTCGGCGGCCTCCGTCTTGGTCGCTGGCTTGACCGCGCCATCCTCCCGGCCCTGGTCGTCTCGCCCGATGTGCCCGACCTCCGACGCCAGTTCCTGGAGTCGGAGCGTGCGCACGTCGGTGATGACTTCGGGGGCCTTGGCAGCCTCGGTCTTCGCGGTTGTCGGGACGACGTCGCCGATCGCCGTCGGGGCCATCGGGCTGATCTTCTCGCCGCGCTTGCTGAAGATGCCCGCAAGCGGGTTGTCAGCTGCTTCGGTCGAACGCGCCGTTTGGTTGGCAGCTTCGCTCGCAGCGTGCGCAGCCGTGGTCGCTGAGTTCGCGACGTCCGGCCGTGACCGCACTTGCGTCGCAACCTCGATCGTGTGCGCGTACCGAACGGTTGACTTCAGAGCTGCACGGAACGCAGCGGCAACCTCGTTGAAAGAGGCTCCGTCGCGAAGCATGCGCTGAGACATGCCGCGGAGCGTCGTGAAGAGTTCCCGCACCTCAGAAGGCAGATGCGACAGAAGTCGCTTCAGCGTCGGCGGCAGATTCTCGGCCGCTTGGGTCTTGTCGGGTGCGCGCTCTGCCGGAGCCTTTTCGCGGGTCGGAGAAGCCTTCTCTAACCGAGAGGCGACTTCCTTTGCGAAGCGCTCGGCGATCGCAGAAAGGTCGGTGTCCGCGCTGGTCTCTGACGCCGCCTTCACCTCCGTGGGTTTTGGCTCGAAGGCTGGCAGCGGCGAGTCCGGCGCATCGCTGTCGTGCGGAGGAACCGTCGAGACCTCGCGCACAGAAGTCTCCAGCGGCTGCTGTGGCTCGGCGACCGGTGTTCCGGCCGCGGTGGTGCCGACAGACGCGAGGTCCGACTTCGTATCCAGCGCAACGGACGTAGCGGAGGGGGTCTTCGCCGCCTCCGTCTCAGGGACGATCGGTTGGACTGCCGCAGCCTCCGTTTGCTTCGGAGAGGACGCGGCGACTTGCGTCATCAGAGCGGAGAGGGCGGACGCAAGAGCGCTGTCCAGCTTCTGCTCCTCCTTGCTCGGGACGCTCATCGCGGCGGCCTCCGTAGCGGCGACGGTCGCGACATCCGTGGGTTGCCCAGCCGCTCGGCTGCTCGGATCGATGCCGAGCGCCGTTAGAGCTGTGGCTGCAAGGTTGACTTGCATGGTTTGCACCTCCTTGAAAGGATTCGTTCCCGACTGAATTGTCGGCAGGTCTCGCGGAAATCACAAGTACCATTGCCGGATTTGCCAAAATCCCGGCATGCCTACCAGCCCGCGGTCCTGCCTGGCGAACCTAAAGCCTTACTCCCCAGGGAAGCCGATCGAAGAGGTTCAACGCGAATTCGGAATCCGCGATGTCGTGAAGCTCGCGAGCAACGAGAACCCGTTGGGCCCGTCCCCCAGAGCCGTTCAAGCCATTCGAGAGCTCGCCGACCGCGTGCACCTGTATCCGGACGCCGCAGCCGCCGATCTCAAAGATGCGCTCAGTCGGCGTCTCCACCTACCGAAGACGCAGATCTGCGTCGGCAACGGTAGCGATGAGCTGATCCACTACCTTGGCGTCTCCTTTTTAAATGCGGGCGACTCCGTTGTGGCTGCAACGCCTTCCTTCGTCCGCTACTACGCCGCCGCTCACCTCGCCGACGCGGAGTTGCGGCTCGTTCCTCTCGATGGCGACGCGAAGCACGACCTCGCGGCAATGGAAGCGGCGATTGACGACACCACGCGCCTCGTTTTCATCGCCAACCCGAATAACCCGACCGGAACGATCGTCTCAGGGGCGGACCTCCGAGCCTTCGTGGAACGGAACCAGGATCGCTGCGTCATCGTCTTGGACGAAGCGTACCACGAGTTTTGCGAAAGCGACGACTATCTCACGAGCAGCACGTTGCTCGAGGCGGGGCACAGGGTGATCGGTCTCCGGACGTTTAGCAAGACGTACGCGCTCGCAGGGTTGAGGGTCGGGTATCTGATCGGGCCGCAGGACTGGGTCGAGGCGGTTGAGCGGGTAAGGGAACCGTTCAACGTCAATGTGCTTGCACAGGCGGCCGCGATTGCCGCGCTCGACGACGAGGATCACCTGCGCAAGAGCATGGAAGTGAACCGACGAGGGATTGAACGACTCAGCGCCATCCTCCAGGGGCAGGGCGCGAAAGTGTACGAGAGCCACGCAAACTTCGTGTGGGCGGAGTTTCCCTTTGAGACCGCCGGGCTTTGCCACGCCCTTCTGCGCCGCGGCGTAGTGATTCGTGGTGGCGACATCTTTGGCTGCCCTAACTGTATCCGGGTGTCCGTCGGCACGGATGAGGAACTCCAACGCTTCGAGCAAGCGCTGGAGGAAGTGATGAAGGAGAGCGCGCGAGCATGATCATCGAGTTTCGACCGGACGCGACACGTGAAAGCATCGAGCGCGTCCGGACCTTGCTTCTGACGGAGGGCTGTGATGTCTCTGAAGTGCAAGCCGGCCCGATCCTTCTGCTGGTCGCCGAGCGGCACTGGGCGCAGCCGCCGCTGGATATCGTAAGTCAACTCAAAGCGCACGCCGGCGTCGCAGACGTACGCGGTCTGGGCAGCGTCCTCCCTCGAGTAGGCGGTGCTTCGACCAAGCCCGTCGAGGTGCGCGGTTTTGCGTTTGGCGGCGATGAACTTGGGGTCATCGCAGGTCCCTGTACGGTGGAATCGGAGGAACAGCTTGCTGAAATCGCTCGGTTCCTCGTTGCGCAAGGGGTTCGCTTCTTGCGCGGCGGCGCGTTCAAGCCCACCACTTCGCCCTACTCGTATCCGGGTGGGCGCGAAGAGGCCCTTCGCGCGCTCCAATCGGTGCGCCGAGAGTTCGGTGTCGGGGTGGTGACGGAAGTCATGACGCCGGAGCAGGTACCGATGGTTGCCGAGGTGGCGGACGTGCTGCAGATCGGCGCGCGCAACATGCAGAACTTCGACCTGCTGCGCGAGGCCGGGCAGAGCGGAAAGCCGATCCTGCTTAAACGGGGGTTTGGGTGTACGGTGGAAGAGTGGCTACACGCCGCCGAGCACATCGCCATTACAGGAAATGGGCAGATTTTGCTTTGTGAAAGAGGGATCCGTTCGTTCGACCCCCTTACGCGTGCGAGCCTCGACGTTTCCGGAATCGCCGTCGCAAGGACGCGGACGCACCTCCCCATCCTCGCCGATCCGAGCCATGCGGCGGGTCGCCGCGAGTTCGTCAAGCCGCTCGCCTTGGCGGCGATCGGCGCCGGAGCGATGGGTTTGATGGTAGAAATTCATCCTGATCCGGAAAGCGCGGTGAAGGACGGGGCGCAAACGTTGAACTTCGAGCAGTTCACGGACCTGTTACAGTCCGCGCGAGCCGTGTGGCGGGCGCTGAAGCCAGAGCAGCGCGCAGAACGCTAACGAGGGCTCTGCTATGATCGTCGCTCTACTGCTGTACCTCGTTACTCCCGTTATCGAGATTCAGCCCGAGTTCGTTCTGGCGCATCCTCCCCTCAGCGAGGTCAGCGGGATGGTGGCGAGTCGGCAGTACGCTGGCGTTTCCTGGGTGCACAACGACAGCGGCGATGTCGCGAGAATCTTCGCCGTGCGCGCAGATGGGACCGTCGTCATGCCGCCGGGCCAACGCGATCGCTACGAGGTAGCTCCCGTCTGGCGCTGGGCGCCGGGTGTGGAGCTGCCGCGATGGTTGGCGAAACGGGATCCGTGGCCGGGTGTCTCCATCTTGGATGCGAGAAATGTGGACTGGGAGGACATCGCGCTCTATGACGGGAAACTGTACATCGGCGACGTCGGAAACAACGGAAACTCGCGGACCGACCTGACCGTGTATGTCGTGCCCGAGCCGAACCCGTACCAGACGACCCAAGCCGCCGCAACTCTCGCTCAGCGCTTGCGCTATCCCGACCAAAAGGAATTTCCTGGTACAGTACGAAGATTCGACTGTGAGGCGCTGTTCGTGTGGCGATCGAAGCTGTACTTTATTACGAAGTGGCGCGCCGACAACAGCAGCGTCCTACCGATCAAGGGGGCGGCGCTATACAGTCTCCGTCTGCCGCTTGCGGGGGGCACGGAGCCGGCCGTCTTGGATCGCGTCTCCGTTCACGCCGATTTTCCCGGGTGGGTGACGGCGGCGGACCTGTCGCCGGATGGCCATCGCCTCGCCGTTCTCTCCCTCTATCCCTCCCCTTCGCTGCTCATCCTGTCCGAGCCGGAGAGCGGGGAAGATTGGTTGGCTGCCCCCCGTCGCACGATCTCGATCCCCTCACTGAAGCAGGCGGAGAGCGTTACGTGGCTGGATGGGAAGACGGTGCTCATCGTCAATGAGCAACGGGAGCTGTTTCGGGTGCGGCTGTGACAGGGATCACACAGAGCAGCACGACTGCGGGTACGATTCCACTCAGGAGGAGTAGATATGCCGTCTTCAAGTGTGGAGGTCATTCGGCGGGGGCTGGAGTCCTTCGCTCATGAGTTCGAAAGGGCCAAGAGCGCTCAAGAGGTCTGTGCGTTGGTCGCCAAGTATTATCAGACGGCAACGTACAAGTACCTGGGCATCTTTCTCCGCTACATTGGGGAGGGATGCGCCACCGACGAAGCGCTCATTGCCACGATCGGGAGGTTGCGCGAGTCGCGGATTGCAGGGAACGGACGAAGCGATTTCTTTTCGCTCTAAACCACCTGACCCGTAACGAACACGTCCAAGACCGGCTCGTCAAACTCAAAGACCGGATACGGTCCGCTACCGTAGTTCAGGTCAATCAAGGGTCGGAGAATCTGCTCGTTCATGACCGTTTCGGCCAAGTCGCGTCTCAAACCGGCGAGCTGCATGATGAGGACCTGAAGATGCACCTTGCCCAGCGTCAAGGAGCCGACCTTGCGAGAGTCGTCCGTTGTCAGTGTCTCGCCTAAGATCGCGCGCGCGATCTCTCGGTTGTGATAGTCAATCGCTTCCAAGTAGGAAGAACGCGCCTCGCGCCCGGCATCCAACAGGGAGATGCTCACGTCGTCCGGATGCACTACGGCCGACTGGCGTTGGAGCCGATCCAGCGCATCCAAGAGAGCCGCCTGCGCGTCCTCCGGCAAGCCTCTCCGGTACTGCCCAACGACGGTCGGGGAGGCAAATTTCTCGAGGTGCGCCGCCCATTGCTGGATCAGGTCGCGTTTCAGCTTCCAGTGTGCGTAAGCCGATCGTAGGTCCGACTCCCCCATCGGTTGCCCGTACCGTCGGTTGTACGCATAGACGACGAACTTCTCGCGGGGCAGCGGACGCTCCGTCTCTCCCGGGGTGTGCAACACCAAGGCGCGGAGGTTCAGGAACTCATCCGTATCGAATCCGAACAGGGACGGGTCCTTCGGTTTGATGGCATCGTAAATCACTTTTCCGCGAAATGGGCCCGACTCGACAATGCGGAAGACCTTCTCCATCACCGCGAATCCCTTCGCCACCGCGTCGAGGGCGTCGTACAGGATGGTGTGCACGCTTCCGTGGATCTCTTCCAGAGCGAAGCGTACGAACTCCGTGCGCTCGCCGTCGGCTGGAACGATCCGCCAAGGGACGGCGAGCGTTCCGAGCTTTTTGACTTGAACCGCGGAGCGCACGAGCGGGTCGCACAGCATCTGCTCGTACGTTGCAAGGCTCAGGGACTGCCCAAACGACGCCTGCGCTCCTCCGGGAAACCGCAAGGCTTGCGTAAGCGATCGCGGAACCGTCGGCGCGCGATCCCCGAGCATCCATCGCTTAAGTCGTTGCCAAACGCGGTTCATGCGAAACTACCATGGAGTCCAAAGCCGCGTGCGTCAATGGACATAATCGAGCCATGTGGATGTTGACCGTGGTCCCTCTGGCTGCGTCTGTGGCGACGATGCCCCCGATCGTGCCGCGCCCCGTCGAATACGCGCGGCAGCAGGGCGCTTTCGAGTTTTCTTGGGATACAGAGGTCATCTACGCCGACGGCTTGCAAAGCGAGGCGGAACACCTGGCTCGATTCTTGCGATCCGCGACCGGATTCCCGGTCCCGACGATCCAAGGCTCCCAAGGGGACGGAAACGACGTGCTCTTGAGGATCGCACGCGCCAGAGACCGTGACCCGTTGGGCGAGGAAGGCTACCGCCTCGAGGTGGAGCCACAAGGAATCGCAATCGAGGGCGCCACTCCCGCGGGAGTCTTCTACGGGATTCAGACGCTCAAACAGATGCTGCCAGCCGAGGCGCTGCGCCGCTCCGACCAGCCGCGATCCTGGCAGGTCCCTGCCGCTCGGGTTGTGGACTGGCCAAGGTTCTCTTGGCGAGGCATGCACCTCGACGTCTCCCGCCACTTCTTCCCGCCCGAGTTCCTCAAACGGTTCCTCGATCTGATGGCGCTCTACAAGTTCAACGTTTTCCACTGGCATTTGGTGGACGATGGGGGGTGGAGGATGGAGAGCCTTCGGTATCCGCTGCTCACCGAACGGGGAGCATGGCGAGATGCTCCCAAGCGGGGTGAATGGAGCCAGGCCGCGCTCTCGTTCCCCGAACGGCGGGATGGAGACGAATACGGCGGCTACTACACCCGGCGAGAGATTCGCGAGATTGTCGCCTATGCGGCTTCTCTCCATATCACCATCGTGCCCGAAATCGAAATGCCCGGACATACGCTGCCTTCGATCGTGTGCTATCCCGAACTCGCCTGCGATCCGCCGGGCGCCAACCAGAACGTCTACTGCGCGGGAAGCGAGAAGACGTTCGAGTTCCTCGAAAACATCCTGGAGGAAACCCTCGATCTGTTCCCGTCGAAGTACATTCATATTGGCGGTGATGAGGTATATAAGGGCTGGTGGGCAAACTGCCGTCGGTGTCAAGAGCGCATGGAACGCGAGAATCTTCACTCGCTTGACGAGTTGCAGAGTTACTTCATTCGTCGGATTGACGCCTTCTTGACAGAGCATGGGCGCACGCTGATCGGCTGGGATGAGATTCTCGAGGGAGGCCTTGCGCCCAACGCGTCCGTCATGTCATGGCGCGGCGTGGAGGGTGGAATCGAGGCGGTCCGACAGAACCGGCACGCGGTCATGTGTCCCACCTCCCACTGTTATTTCGACTATTCGTATGCAACAACTCCCACAGAGGAAGTGTACGAGTTCGATCCTGTTCCCGATGAGATACCAGAAGGCGCGGCGTACCTGATTCTGGGTGCGCAAGGGAACCTCTGGACGGAGTGGATGCCGACCGAGGATCGCGTGCTCTACATGGCCTTTCCGCGTGCGCTCGCGCTTGCAGAGGCCGTCTGGACGCCCAAAGAGCGCAAGGACCTCGAAGACTTCCTCGCTCGCCTCAACGAGCACTATGCGCGATTGGACGCCCTCCGAGTCCCTTACCGGTTGCCTTCGCCCGTACCCGCTGGCCCGACGCTGACGTTCGACGACGCGATGACCGTCGCGTTCGCTCCGGCGCCCCCAGGGATGGTGATTCGATATACAACGGATGGAACGCCCCCGACGCGTAGCTCGACACGGTATCAGAAGCCGTTCGAAATTCGAGCGGGTACGGTCCTTCGCGCTGCGATGTTCACGTTGGACGGTGAGCAGCCGAGTGACGAGATTCGCGTCGCGTGCGTGTCTCCGAAAGGCGAGCGCCCAGCCGATTTAGTACCGGGAATCCAATATAGCACCTATCTTGGTTCGTGGTCTCGCCTTCCGGACTTCAGTCGCCTCTCACCGGCCGAGACGGGAGTTACGGATCGCGTGGGTGTGCACGTGAAGCCACGGGAGGAACAGTACGGAATCCGCTTCGAAGGATTCCTGGAGGTCGTAGAGGACGGGGAGTATGAGTTTCGTTTGGGGAGCGACGATGGAAGCGTTCTTCGGATTGCCGGTGCGACAGTCGTAGATCACGACGGGCTGCACGCCTATGTGGAGCGTTCCGTGCGGGTTAAGATGAAGCGGGGTGTCTATCCGTTTGTGTTGGACTTCTTCGAGCAGGGCGGAGCCGACTCTGTTTCGCTTCGCATAGAAGGTCCCGCGCCTGTCCGCTTTTTGCGCTCCAGGGGTTAGGTCGGGCACCGATCGGCGCGAACTCTCCAGTACCAGAAAGAATTGTAGGCGGGTACGATTCTCCCATGGAGCGTTGGCGGTCGGCGTACCGGGTTGTCGTCCAGCATGTGAAGGCTGGCTTTGGCTTGAGCCAGTCGGAAGCAGAGGACGTGGCGATGGACACGATCCTATTGATCTTGCGCAAGTGGGGAGCAGAGCATGTCGGCGATTCAGCGCTGGCCAAAGCGGTGGGCGAAAGGGTCGCCTACCACGTTCTTCGCAGGAGGCGTCGGGAGCTCTTTCTCGACGACCTCTCTGTCGGTTTGTCCGATCGGAAAGGACGAGAAGTCTTGGATTCCGCTCGTGACGTTCTTCGTCAAACGTGCGAGTTTGCGGGGATCGAAGAGGAGGAGGATTGCCGGCTTCTCGAGCTCGTCCTGTTGGAAGGCGTGCCTTATCAGGAGTTGACCTCCGTGTTCGGCGTCTCCGCCCCTGCCTTGCGTCAGCGGGTGAGGCGCCTCCGAAAGCGCTTGCGAGAGGTATTGAAAAGGGAGTGACCGTCTGTTCGCGGTGTCACAAATCGCCTGCGAGCGGGCATGAGTGCATAGAGGACGCTCCGATGGGCACAACGAAGAGTCAGGGGGATGTTCGACCAGATTGGACCGCCATTGGGTGGATGTCGCTGGTCTGGGCTGGCGTGCTCATCGCCTTCCTCACCTATCTGGGCGTTCCGGAATCTCTTCGATCCTTGCGAACCCCGTACGAACGTCAACCGGTGTTTGACCCGTCGCGGGATCCGGCTGTGGGTGCGAAGCCAATGCTCCCGACACGCGATGTGCTGGGTCGTGACCTGGCGGCATTTGTGCGTGGCTCCGACCGTGTGTTGCTGGCCGTCCTCGGCCCCTGCGACTCCTGGTCAGCTTCTCAAGTGAACCCAGCGTCGCTTCGGCACGGCGAGCGCGACCGAGTGATCCTCGTGTGGCTGAGTTCGGAGGAAACCGTACGGCGGAAAGCCGAACGGTTGCCTTCCCAGTTTTGCGCGATTGCTGACCCCAAAGGCGTTCTCGCCGTTCAACTCAACGCGTATTGGATGCCTCGGTACTACCTTCTCGACTCGTCCTTGCGCGTGGTGGAGTGCCAGCCTCGCGGGGTGGACCTTCAAGAATGGGGAGGGTGGGAATGAGACGGCGAGGCTTGACTTTGATCGAACTGCTGTCGGTCTTGACGATCGTGGCGGTGTTGGCTGCGCTGCTGTATCCGGTGTTCAAGAGCGTTCGGATGCGGGCGTTGGACGCGGGCACTGAATGCGTACTGGATACTTCGGTACTACTGTCTGGACTCATCCCTGCGCGTCGTCGCTAGCCAGCCGCGTGGGGTTGCCATCGAGCGATGGGAGGCATGGCGATGAAACAACGTGGACTGTCGCTGATTGAAGTGTTGTCGGTGCTGACGATCGTGGCGGTGTTGGCTGCGCTGCTGTATCCGGTGTTCAAGAG
>RFHN01000149.1 GCA_003695835.1 Armatimonadota bacterium | reverse complement strand
GGATTCCCCGTTGCCGTTTCTCGCGCTCTTTCTCGAGGATGGAGAGGGCGCCTTGGATGATTCGGTCGTCGAGTGGGGGCGGTCCGCGGAACGGATCCGGCGGCGGAGTCAGGGAGAGCAAGAGGTGCTTGGCCTCTGGGTCGAGATTGGCGAGGATTGCGTTGCCGCTGTCCGCACCCGTCTCCCGAATCGCTTCGGCGATTCGGAGCGCATCGGGCGAGTAGAGCAGCCCTTCCTCTGTCAGTCGGTCGCGGACAAGATGGCGAACCGCGTCATTCACCGCGGCGCGAAGTACAAGCGCCTCGGCGGGCGACACCCTGGCCTTCTTGGCTTCCTCTCCGGCGACTTCCGCGGGTTGCGCCTGCCCCTGTCGGCGGGATACGCGCTTGCGCTCGCGCTCAAACTTCTCGACGAGCGCGCGTGCCGCCGCGGCTCTGTCCGTCTTCGCTGCAGGATGAAGCGTCGAAAGTTCATCCAGCACTTGGATGGACTCGAGGGGGTCGCCCTCCTCAGCGAGCGAGCGAACCAGACGGTCCCAGAACTCAGCTGGAATCTCACCGCCTTGTTCCACCTCGCGGCGGAGGGACTCTGCGAGGAACTTCGTTGGCGAGAGAGCGTTCTCCACTGCAGCAGAGAGCGCGACGGGCCCCTGTTCGGCCAGCACCGTGTCCGGATCGAGACCTTCCGGCAACAGAGCGATCCGGACGCGGATGCCGCGGGACTCCAAGATGGTGCGACATTTGAGGGCGGCCGAGCGGCCAGCCGAGTCGGAATCGTAGACGAGCGTAGCGGAGTCCGCCCAGCGCTTGACGAGAATGGCGTGCTGCTGGTTGAAGGCGGTCCCGAGAGGCGCGCAAGCGGTCTTGATGCCTGCTCGGTGGCAGGCGATGACGTCGAGGTACCCCTCGCAGAGGACGATGTGCCGGCTCTTTTGCAGCTCGGGCCTTGCGAGGTGCAGGCCGTAGAGGGTGCTGCTCTTGTGAAAGTCCGGCGTGTCCCTGGAGTTGAGATATTTGGGTTCGCCGGCCCCGATCAGGCGCCCGCCGAATCCGACGAGTTTGCCGCGCGGGTCGCGGATAGGGAAGATAAGGCGCCTGCGAAAGAAATCCCGATAGCCAGACCCTTGATCGCCGGTGAGCAGGCTGCATTCGGCGGCCATGGCGAGCGCGAATCCCTGTTTCTTGAGGTGCATGGCCAGGGCGAACTCTTCATCCGGCGCGTAGCCGATCTCCCAGCGGTCGAGGGTGAGGTCGTCGAGCCCTCGGCTGCGGGCGTATTCCATGGCCTCGTCGGTTTGGAGGAGGCGGTTTCGGAAGAAGGTGAGCGCTGCTTCCATGAGAGCGGCTCGCTTGTCCCTGTCCTCTCCCTTGCCGTGGCTGGTTGCGCTCAGTTGCACGCCTGCGCGCGCGGCCAGGATTTCGAGCGCTGACCGAAAGTCCACGTTCTCTGTTTCCATCACCCAGGAGAACACGTCGCCGTTCTTCTGGCAACCGAAACAGTGGTACGTCTGGCTGTCGGGATAGACATAGAAAGAGGCTGTGTCCTCTTCGTGAAAAGGACACAGCCCCCGATACGTTTTCCCTGTTTTCTTGAGCGCGACTCGCTCCGAGACGAGGTCAACTAAGTCAATTCGACTTCGAACAACCTCCTTGTCATCGGGCATCGCGCATGGCTTTACGCTTTTCCGGCCGAGACAACGATGCCGGTGCAGCGATAGGGAGTGTTATTGTTCTCGCGAGCGAACCGGAACGCCACGTTGTGCGTTCGGAGGAAGCGAACCATGAAGTAGTCGTTCGCGATGTCGTACCCGTCAGGATCGCCGTACTTCTCGATGACCGAGGCCATGGCGGAACCGAGGGTGATGCCCTTGGAGGTTCGCGCAGCGCTATTCGAGATTCCGATGACCTCAATCTGGACAACCTTGTTGAACTTGTTCAAGACGAAGTTCACGCTGCTGCCTGCGCCGCGGCGATAGATCCAGCGAACGTACTGCGTGGCTGTGCTGCCCGTTGTGCCGCCGCCTCCCGCGCTCGCGCCACCGCCGCCAGGGCGCCCGCCGCCTTCGCGACCCGGCGGGACGATACCGCCCATCTGGCGCATACCCATCGGCGGGACAACGTAGCCTCCGGGAAGCCGGGCTTCGGCTGTCTGGTTGCCGGCTCCGCCACCACCGGAGAAGCCGCCACCGCCTCCGCCGCCACCGGCGTTGCCGCCTCCGCCGCCGCCAGCGGTCTGCGTGTCGAAGGTGATCGCCTCGATGTCGTTCGGCGAGCCAAACTTCTGGACGACCTTCACGCCGCTGTCATACAGATTGATTCCCATGAGCCCGCTCTCGGCTGCGAGAAGCGAGCCGGGCACCGCGAGCACAGCGGTAATTGCCAATAGATTCGTCGTTCGAACTTTCATTCGCTTTACATCCTCCTAAATCGGTTGTCTCGGCGAGACACGAGAGTCCTTGTCGGCCTCACCCATACGTTCAGATACCCGAACTGCCGCCAAGGTTACCCGCTGGAACGAGTTTACCACGCCT
>RFHN01000148.1 GCA_003695835.1 Armatimonadota bacterium | reverse complement strand
GGGTGATGAAGGTTTGTGAGGGAGCGCTTGATCCCTGCTCCGGCATCGGATGCTCTGTTCGAGCGGAGGGGTTGGCTCTCCCCGTGTGCGTGCGATATCTGTCTCAGGAAGATCGGCTCGAGCGAGGGGCCGAGTCGCTGAGTCCGTGGCGGGTGCTCAAGAAGCGGGGCGTCCCGCTCGCCGTTCGGCAGCGAGTGCCGATTCTGGAGGATGCGCGCGGGTTGGTTTGGGTGCCGACGGTGGGAGTGGCGGAGCGGGCAAGGGCGAAGCCGACGGGGAACGCCAAACAGATCGTCCTGGAGGTTGTGAGAGAGTCCTCCGAAGGTATACTTGGCGATTGACGAAACGATGCCGCCTCCTCATTCGTAGGAAGGTTGAGTAACGGCTTTTTGCGGACGAAAACGCCTTGAATAGCAGAGTACGAACCCTCATCATCGCAGTTGCCTTTGTCGTTCTGGTTGTTTGGTTTTTGAGCAGTCAGGGCGGCGTGGGCCTGATTCCCGGAATGGAGCCTCCGCGCGAGATTGCGGTGGCTCAGTTGGTTCAGGACGTCAAGGCGAATCGCGTCAATGAGGTGGTTTGGGACGGCGACCGCTTGACGGCGATTTACAAGGACGGCTCGCGGCGCATCGCCATCGGTTGGCAGTATGGGACGGACGCGGGTCTGAGGCTGTATGAGAACCTAACGAACGAGGGGTTCGACAAGGTCACGGTGAAGCGGCCACTTCTCAGCGAAGGGATGGTGGGCCTGCTCATGACGTTCCTTTTGCCGATTTTGATTATCGTGGGCCTCTGGTTCCTGCTGATCCGTCCGGCCCAATCCGGTGGTAACCCGGCGCTGAACTTCGGGCGCAGCCGGGCAAAGCGGGTGAACGAGAGTATTCCCAAGGTCACCTTCGACGACGTAGCCGGCGTGGACGAGGCGAAGCAGGAGCTCGAAGAGATCGTAGACTTCCTCAAGAACACGAAGAAGTACGTCTCTCTGGGCGCCAAGATCCCGAAAGGGGTCCTACTGACCGGCCCGCCTGGATGCGGAAAGACGCACCTGGCTCGCGCGGTTGCCGGTGAGGCGGGCGTTCCGTTCTTCCACATCAGTGGATCGGATTTCGTCGAGATGTTCGTCGGCGTCGGTGCGGCGAGAGTTCGCGACCTCTTCGAGACGGCAAAGGCGCACCGACCGAGTTTGATTTTCGTGGATGAGATTGACGCGGTCGGTCGCCAACGCGGCGCCGGTCTTGGTGGCGGCCATGATGAAAGGGAGCAGACGCTGAACCAACTGCTCGTGGAGATGGATGGTTTCGACCCGAATACGGGAGTCATCCTGATTGCCGCAACGAACCGCCCGGACGTCCTGGATCCCGCTTTGCTCAGGCCGGGTCGTTTCGACCGACAGATCGTCGTGGATGCGCCGGACGCAAAGGGCCGGGAAGAGATCCTCAAGATTCACGCTCGCGGCAAGCCGCTCGCCGACGACGTTCGATTGGACGTCATTGCGAAGCGGACACCGGGTTTCACAGGCGCGGACCTCGCCAACACATTGAACGAGGCTGCGCTGCTCGCGGCGCGACGAGGGAAGAACCGGATCGAGATGGAGGATATCGAGGAAGCGCTCGATCGCGTCATTGCGGGTCCGCAGCGTCGGAGTCGCGTCGTGGACAAGAAGGAACGCGAAACGATCGCCTACCACGAAGCGGGCCACGCGGTCGTCGGCGAATTGCTGGAGCACACGGACCCGGTGCACAAGGTTACGATCCTTCCTCGGGGAATGTCGTTGGGTAGCACTTGGCAACTGCCGGTGCAGGACAAGTACCTCGTGACTCGAGCCGAGTTGATGGACGAGATCACCGCGTTGCTGGGTGGTCGTGTCGCGGAAGAGATCGTGTTTGGCGAAGTCACGACCGGCGCGAGCAACGATCTCGAGCGTGTGACGCGGATCGCGCGAGCGATGGTCTGCCGCTACGGAATGAGCGAGAAGTTGGGAACGCTTGCGCTCGGCCGGCAACACGCGAACCCGTTCCTGGGACGTGACTATCTCGAGGATCGGGACTACAGTGAAGAGGTGGCGCGGCTGATTGACCAAGAGGTGCGCGAAATCGTGGAGACCTGTCATCGGCGGGCTACGGAGATCCTGATGACGAACCGGGAGAAACTGGATGCCGTTGTCGCCGTGCTGCTGGAGAAGGAGACGATCGGCCGCGAAGAGTTCCTGGAGGTGATGGGCCTCGAGGATCGGATCCAGAAGGAGCAGCAATCTGCGGACCCGACCGGCGGTGAAGGGAAGCAAGAGGGCGTCGAAGCGCAGCCCGAGGGAGGGCAGGCCGACTCGGAAGGTACGGTCCCGCCGCGGTTGAAGCCGGGCACGGCAGAAACGTGATCTTGCGCGGGATAGCCCCCAGATTTGGACATCCGCGTCCCATCCGTGTTATACTGCTTGACGGCAGTAAGCCGCAGGAGGATGCCTTTTGGCTACCATCCGTCAGGATACAGGCTCAGCGATGACGGTGGAGGAGCAGTACGAAATCGGTTTCCAGTATCGCTGCGAAGGCCAATATGATTTGGCGAAGCAGGCGTTACACAAAGTGCTGGAAATGTCTCCAGGGCACGTCAAGGCGCGCTGGCAACTGGCGCTCATCGCGCAGTTCGAAGGCGACTTTGAGGGAAGCTTGGAGGGTCTTCGTGCTGTGGCGCAAGATGCTCCGGAGAACCTGGAAGTTCGATACGACTACGCCATGACGCTCATGATGCTCGGCATGGTCGAGGAAGCCTGCAGCGAGTTCCAAGCGATTCTGGAGCGGGATCCCACGCACGAGAAGGCGAAGCAACAGCTCTCCTACTGTCAGTAAACTCTGCCGCATCGTGGACCTACTGCGATGTGGGATCGAATGAAAGCGTCCAAGACGCTCTGGTTGGCTGTTGCCTGTGCCTTTGCGGCTGCAGCGGCTTGTCACGAGTTTCTCTTCGCAGCCCGCGTGCCCGCGCCGGTGGATCAGGTTCACCAGTTCGCGCCTTGGTTCGGCGAGAAGCCGAGCTACCGCTGGGACATTCTCCAAATGGACGGCGCCCTTCAGTTTCTTCCTTGGCGGGACTACATGCTGGAGGCTTGGCGCTCGGGTGAAGTTCCGTTCTGGAATCCGTACACTTTTTTGGGGACTCCGTTTCTGGCGAATTCGCAGTCTGCGGTCCTCTATCCGTTACATCTCATCTGGGCTCTGACGCCGTTCTCCGCCGAGGGGCTGGTGCGTTTCTCCGCGTTCTTCCATGTGTTTTGGGCGGGGCTGGGGGTCGCGGTGTTGATCCGCGCGTTCGGAGGGAGTCATTGGGGAGCGCTGGTAGGCGCCCTCTCGTTCCAGTTGGGCGCGTTCATCTTGGGCTGGTTGGAGTTGCCCAGCGTCTTGATGACGGCGTCGTGGATTCCGTGGACGCTGGCAGGGGTATTGGTGGTCTGGGATCGCGGTTGGCGGGCCTTGCCCTGGCTCTTGAGCTTTCCCATGATGTTTCTCGCTGGTCATTTGCAGATCGCGGCATTCGGCTCGATGGCTGCGTTCCTGCTCTTGGCGTGGCTGTTGATCGTGGAGGAGGAGAGAAAGCGGGCCGTCGCGCCGGTCGTCGGTTTGGTGCTGTGCGGCCTTGTGGCCCTACCCCAATTGCTCCCGACTCTGGACGCGGGGCTGGGCGGTCACCGCTCGGGTGGTGCAACAGAAGAGGGGTGGACCTACTACCAATCGCAGTCCCTCTCTTTGAAACACCTCTCGGTGTTGTTGGCGCCTTCTGCGTTTGGTTTGCCTCAGGCGCGTGTCTGGGACGACCCGACGATCACGTCCTACTGGCTTGCCATCGAAGAGCCAGGACGCCACTACGCGGAGCTGGCGTTCTACGTCGGCCCGGTGGTTCCGGCTCTCGCCTTGCTCGGCCTCTTCGGCGCGCTTCGGCGGCGGATTGGGTACGCCTACCTTCTCGCGTTGTTCGGTGTCTCGGTTGCGCTTGGGACTGCCGTTGCGAAGGCGCTGTATTTCTGGGTGCCTGGTTGGTCGAGCACCGGCTCGCCGGGAAGGGCGGCGGTCTTGGTGGCGTTGGGCTTGTGCGTCGCCGCAGGCTGCGCAACCCGCGAGAG
>RFHN01000147.1 GCA_003695835.1 Armatimonadota bacterium | reverse complement strand
GCTGCAAGCTTTGAAAGATAAAGAAGCAGGCATAGCGCGACGAGAACGATCGAGCGTATCGGAGGGGTTCCGCCGGCTTTATCGAGAGAGGGTTCTCAGCAACTTCGATCCGGAGGCGTTTGTCGCCGCCTTCCCGAAATCGGCTCGGGTCGCCCTCTTTTGCGTTGAGGCCAAACCCGAGGCATGTCACCGATCGCTCTTGGCGGGGGCGATTGCCCGCGCCTTGGGAATCCGCTGGCGGGACATTACGCCCGCAGCGAAGTAGGCGAAGCGCGCCGGTCTACTCGTCGTCGAGCACGAAAGTGACGAGCATGTTCACGATGTACTTCGTGACCTTGCCGCCTTCGACCTCGACCTTTTGTTCCTTGATCCAGGCGCCCTTGACGTTGCGAAGAGTCTTCGTCGCTCGGGCGACACCCTGCTGGACCGCGTCTTCGAAGCTCACTTCAGAAGTGCTGCTGATTTCGGTTACTCGTGCAATGGACATACCGTTTAGGCTACCTGAATCTTGCCATAATCCGCGGCATGCTCGTTTCGTCCCTTGCCGTCGCCTTTCTGTTCCTCAGTCAGGGCAATGACCCGTACGTGACGAAGACGTTCCACGGGTTTACGTTGCGCATCCATCGAGAGGCGCTGGCAGCGCCGGACGAATTGACTCCGGCCTTGGAGCTTTTGGGCGAAAAGCTGGAAGAGATCACGCAAATCGTTCCCGAGCCAGCCCTCACCCACTTGAAGAAGATCCCCATTTGGATCGAGCGGAACAATCCGGACTTCCCCTGCGCCTGCTACCATCCGAGTCGCGATTGGTTGAGCCAGCATGGTTACGATGTCCGAAAAGAAGACGGTGTCGAGATCGCAAATCCTAAGAACTTCGTCACGTGGACGATCAACGATCAACCGATGATGGTGCTCCACGAACTCGCACATGGCTACCATGACATCGTCTTCGGCTATGACGATCCGTACATCCGCGCCGTGTACCAACATGCCAAAGTCAACGGCCTGTACGACCGCGTTCGATACCACCGCGGAGGGGAACGCGAGGCGTACGCCAAGACGAATCCGATGGAGTACTTCGCGGAGCTCACCGAGGCATATTTCGGCTACAACGACTTCTATCCCTTCGACGCGGAAGACCTGAAGAAGCACGATCCCAAGGGCTACGAGATGTGCCGCAGGCTTTGGGGAGAGCCAAAGGCGCGCTCCCACACGAAACCGAAACTATGGAACCAACCTCCGAGCAAAGATGACCGACCCGCAATCCTCGCGCAAGGGCGATAAGCGCCATCTCTACTTCGCGCTCGCGGCTGCCGCCGCCATCCTGGCAGGTTGGGGCCTCCAGGGCCATTCGCAGGAACAACGGGCTGTCGGCGCATCGTTTGCCTTCGCCGTTGTTCTCTACCTCACCGAAGCTCTGCCGTTGCCCGTCACCGCCCTACTCTCCGTCGTGCTGCTTGTCCTGCTCGGCGGAGCCACGCCGGACGCTGCGTTTGCAGCCTTCGGGGACAAGATCATCCTTCTCTTCATTGGAAGCTTCCTCTTAGCCAAGGGGCTGGAGCGAACGGGCCTGGACCTTCGGATCACCTATGCGCTTCTCCGCCGACCTGCATTTTCGAGGACCCCGGGGCACCTGCTTCTCACTCTCATTCTCCTCGCGACGACGTTCTCGTTCTTCGTCAGCAACACAGCGGTAGCGGCAATGATGATGCCGATTGCCATTGCACTCGTGCGTCGCCTGAAACTGAGCGAGGATGAGCAAGCTCGGACCGCGCTACCGCTGGCCATCGCCTGGGGCGCGAGCGTCTCGGTTGGGGTGTTGATCGCCACTCCGCCGAACCTGATTGCCGTAAGCCTACTCCGAGAACATACTGGCACGGAGATCTCGTTCGTCGGCTGGTCTCTGTTTGCGATGCCGATCACGATCCTGGTGGTCGGCGTTGTGTACCTCATTCTGAGACTCTTCTTCTTGCGCTCCTTGCCGGATACGCGCGAAGCCATCGCGATGGTGCGACAGGAAAGCCGGCACATGGGCCCCATTCGCGCCAGCGAAAAGGCTGTCCTGTTTGCCTTTTTTGTGACGCTGGTTCTTTGGCTGCTGCCAGACCTTTGGGGGCTCGTCGCCGGTGCGGAGAGCGACGCATCCCAATGGCTGAAGGCGCACCTGCACGCGAGCGTTGCAGCCTTGATCGGCTCGTCGCTTCTCTTCCTCCTGCCGGCCGACGACACAGAGAGCGGCCGCGCCCTATCCTGGGGTGAGGCGGTTCAGATTGATTGGGGCACGATCCTGCTCTTTGGCGGTGGCATCGCGCTCGGCAAAGCAATGTTCGACACTGGGCTGGTGGAGCTGCTCGGAAACCGGATCCTCGAAGCCGCCGGTGTCGAAACCCTTTGGGGCGCAGTCGTGCTTTGCGCTCTTCTGGCTCTGCTCATGAGCGAGTTGAGCAGCAACACGGCGAGCGCAACCACGATGGTGCCGGTGGCGCTCGGAATGGCAGACTCTCTTTCGGTCAGCCCGATTCCCCTCGCCCTCGCGGCGGCCATCGGCGCGAGTCTTGGCTTCATGCTCCCGATCAGCACTCCTCCGAACGCGATCGCCTACGGCACGGGCCTTGTCCGCGTACGCGACATGGCGCGGGCGGGTTTCCTTCTTGATGTCACCGGCCTGGCTGTTGTCGTGTTCGTCCTTTGGCTGATGCTGCCTCTGCTCGGCATGGCGTGAGGCGCGCTACATGACATAGGTCATACCGAACCGTTCGAAGACGGGAGCACAATCGCCGCATGGTTGCTGCAATCGTTCCGTTTGTCGCTTGGAGTGCGTGGTTGCCGATTCAGCCCTCGGGTACCGACGAAAGCCCCGTCAACTGGACCGTAACCGAAAGAATCCGCTACGAAAACAAGCAAAACTTCCTCTTTGGTGGCGCCGGACCGGCCAATGACGACGACTTCTACCTTGTTCAGGTCCGTTTCGGCTTTGACTTTCCCGTCGACGCCTGGCATGGACACGTGGAGGGCCAGTCCGCACACGCGCTCGGCTCCGCTGCCATCTCGGTAGATGCCACTCCGAACATCTTCGAAGATCGCTTCGACCTGCACCAGACGTTCGTTGAGGGCGAGGGCGTTCGCATCGGCCGCCAGAAACTGTCGTACGGGCAACAGCGCCTTGTCGGGGCGTTCGAGTGGTCAAACACGGCGCGCGTGTTCGACGCGGCGAAAGTAACGTTACCCATGGGCGGCGCTGCGCTCGACGTCTTCGCCGCCAAACCGATCGCCGTCCGACCCGCGAACTT